>NZ_JXQR01000059.1:0-288355 GCF_000834715.1 Flavobacterium sp. MEB061
AAAAAAAAAAATGACACAGAATTCAAAAATTTATTACACCTTAACTGATGAGGCGCCATTATTAGCGACTTATTCTTTTTTACCAATTGTTCAGGCATTTACAGCTACGGCTGGTATCGCTATCGAAACCAGAGACATCTCGTTGGCAGGTAGAATTTTATCAAATTTCCCTGAGGTTTTAACAGATGCTCAAAAAACCGGAGATGCTTTGGCTGAATTAGGTCAATTAGCTACACAACCAGAAGCTAATATTATTAAATTACCAAACGTATCTGCATCTGTACCGCAATTAAAAGCGGCTATTGCAGAATTACAATCTCATGGTTACAAAATTCCTGATTTTCCTGAAGAGCCTCAGAATGATGCTGAAAAAGAAATCAAAGCTAAATACGCTAAAGTATTAGGTTCTGCTGTAAACCCTGTTTTGCGTGAAGGAAATTCTGATCGTAGAGCGCCAAGAGCAGTTAAGAACTTTGCAAAAGCAAATCCACACTCTATGGGTGCATGGTCTGCTGACTCAAAAACTAAAGTAGCTTCTATGCCAAATGGTGATTTTTACGGAAGTGAAAAATCACTTACTGTTGCAGACGCTAATGATGTAAAAATTGAATTCGTTGCAAAAGACGGTACAACTACTGTTCTTAAAGCAAGTACACCGTTAAAAGCTGGCGAGATAATAGACAGTTCTGTTTTAAGTGTAAAAAAATTAAAATCTTTTGCTGCTGAAGCAATCGCTGAAGCAAAAAAAGAAGGTGTTTTACTTTCTGTGCATTTGAAAGCTACAATGATGAAAGTTTCAGATCCAATTATCTTTGGCGCTATCGTTGAAGTTTATTTTGCTGATCTTTTCAAAAAATATGAAACTTTATTTGCTGAATTAAATATTGATACCAGAAATGGTTTAGGTGATATCTACGCAAAAATTGCAGGAAGACCTGAACAAGCTGCAGTTGAAGCTGACATTACTAAAGCAATCGAAAACGGACCGGCTTTGGCAATGGTAAATTCTGATAAAGGAATTACAAACTTACACGTTCCATCTGATGTTATTGTTGATGCTTCTATGCCGGCAATGATTCGTACTTCTGGACAGATGTACAATAAAGAAGGAAAACAACAAGATACAATCGCTGTTATTCCAGACCGTTCTTACGCCGGAATTTATACTGCAACTATCGATTTCTGTAAAAAACACGGTGCTTTTGATCCTAAAACAATGGGAAGTGTTCCTAACGTAGGTTTAATGGCTCAAAAAGCAGAAGAATACGGATCTCACGATAAAACTTTCCAATTGCAAGCAGACGGAGTTGTTCGTGTAGTTGATAATAAAGGAACTGTTTTAATGGAGCAAAACGTTGAAGCAAATGATATTTTCAGAATGTGCCAGGCAAAAGACGCTCCTATTCAGGACTGGGTTAAACTAGCTGTAAACAGAGCGCGTTTATCTGATACTCCTGCTGTTTTCTGGTTAGACGAAAACAGAGCGCATGACAGAGAATTGATTGTAAAAGTTCAAAAATATCTTAAAGATTATAATACTACAAACTTAGATATTCGCATCTTAAATCCGGTTGCTGCAACTGAATTTACTTTAGACAGAATTATCAAAGGTTTGGATACTATCTCTGTAACAGGAAACGTTTTACGTGATTACTTAACAGATTTATTCCCAATTTTAGAATTAGGAACTTCTGCAAAAATGTTATCTATTGTTCCGTTAATGAACGGTGGTGGATTGTTCGAAACTGGTGCCGGGGGTTCTGCTCCTAAACACGTTGAGCAATTTACAGAAGAAGGATATTTACGTTGGGATTCACTAGGAGAATTTTTAGCTCTTGGTGCTTCATTAGAGCATTTAGGACAAACTTTAAATAATTCTAAAGCAATTGTTTTAGCTGAAACTCTTGACGAAGCAAATGATAAATTCCTTGCAAATGATAAATCTCCAGCTCGTAAAGTAGGTCAGATTGATAACCGTGGTTCTCATTTCTACCTTGCTTTCTATTGGGCTCAGGCTTTGGCAGCACAAAATAAAGATGCTGAATTAAAAGCTATTTTCACTCCAATTGCAGCTCAATTTGAAGCTAACGAAGCTAAAATCGACGCTGAATTAATTGGTGCTCAAGGAAAACCTCAAACTCTTGGAGGATATTACCAGCCAACTCCGGAGTTAGTAAGCAAAGCAATGCGCCCAAGTGCGACATTCAATGCAATTCTTGCCGAAATTAAATAAATAAAATGTTTACACATTAATAGTAAAAAAGACAACCCGAAACGGTTGTCTTTTTTTCTTAACTAATGTTTAACAAACCTTACTCTATAATATTTAGTAAGAATTATTATCTATGTAAATCAAAATCAAAACAATGATTACAAAAAAGTTTACTACGTTTCTAATTATTATTTTTACAATCTTTACTTCATTTGCTCAGGAAAAATTTACTTTAAGCGGCACCATAACCGACTTTAAAAACAATGAAACCTTAATTGGTGTCAACATTTATATTCCCGCACTAAAAATTGGAACCACAACTAATGAATACGGTTTTTATTCACTTACAATTCCATCCGGTGAACATCAAATCGAGATAAGTTATGTTGGTTACCAAACCATTCAAAAAACGGTTATTTTAAATCAAAATACCAAAAATAATTTTGCTTTAAACGAAGGCGGCGGCGAAGAACTTCAGGAAGTTGTTATTACCGATAATAAAGGAAAAATCAACATCAAATCGCCGGAAATGAGTGCCAATAAACTTTCGATTGCCACCATCAAAAAAATGCCTGTAGTTTTAGGTGAAGTCGATGTTTTAAAATCGATTTTATTACTTCCAGGCGTTACAAATGCAGGTGAAGGCGCATCCGGATTCAACGTTCGAGGCGGAGGTGCAGATCAAAATTTAATTTTATTAGACGAAGCAACGATATTTAATTCATCACACGTATTTGGATTTTTCTCCGTTTTTAATCCTGACGCCATAAAAGATTTAAAATTATATAAAGGCGGAATTCCCGCACGCTATGGCGGAAGAGCTTCTTCTGTTTTGGATATTTATCAAAAAGACGGAAGCAGTAAGGATTTCCATGTAAATGGAGGAATCGGATTAATTTCGAGTAGAATTCTTGCCGAAGGTCCGATAGTAAAGGACCGAGGTTCATTTTTAATTGGAGGAAGAGCTTCTTACGCCCATTTATTTTTAAAATTATCCGAAGAAAACAAAGATAACTCTGCTTATTTTTATGATTTAAATACCAAATTGAGTTATAAATTAAATGACAATAACAGTTTGTATTTATCCGGTTATTTTGGCCGTGATGTGTTTAGTTTAAATAAAAGCTTCACGAATATTTACGGAAATTCAACTTTAAATCTTCGTTGGAATCATTTGTTTTCTGATAAATTATTCTCAAATTTATCCTTGATTTACAGCGATTATTATTACGGTTTAGACCTTGATTTCGTTGGTTTCAAATGGGATTCTGGAATCAAAAATTATAATATCAAATACGATTTCAAAAACTATATTTCAGATAAATTCAAATTAAATTATGGTTTAAACGGAATTTATTACGAATTCAATCCCGGAACTATCAAACCTAGTAATGCAGAATCTGGAATTAACCCGGATCAATTAGATAAAAAATACGCTTTTGAACCCGCCATTTATATTGATGCCGAAAATCAGCTTTCGAAAAAAATCACAGTCGCTTACGGATTGCGTTATAGTTTGTTTTATCGTTTAGGCGCTTCGACAATCAATTTATACGAAAATAATAATCCTGTTGTTTTCAATTCAGATTTAGAAATTTACGAAAAAGGAACGCCTATTGGAACCGAATATTACGGCAAAAATAAATCCATAAAAAACTATAATAATCTGGAACCGAGATTTTCAATTTCTTATCAGCTAAATGACGATCAGGCGGTAAAAGCGAGTTATAACCGAATGGCACAATATCTTCAGTTAATTTCGAACACCTCATCACCTACTCCGCTCGATGTCTGGATGCCAAGTGACACTTATATCAAACCACAAATTGCAGATCAGGTTGCTTTAGGTTATTTCAGAAATATAAATAATGGAGCCTATTCTCTCGAAGTCGAAAGTTATTATAAAGAAATTCAAAATCGCCTTGACTATATTGATGGTGCCGATTTGATTGCCAATAATGCCATCGAACAGGTTATTTTAAACGGACAAATGCGTGCTTATGGTTTAGAAATTATGTTCAAGAAAAATGAAGGTAAATTTAATGGATGGATATCCTATACGTTATCAAAATCAGAACAGCAAACACCAGGAAGAACACCTGAAGAAACGGGAATAAATAACGGACAATGGTACAATTCTGCTTATGACAAAACGCATAATTTAGCCATTACCTCTGCTTATAATTTAAACGAAAAATGGTCTTTTGGAGCTAATTTCGCCTTACAATCAGGACAGCCGGTTACTTATCCAAACGGACAATACGAGTATCTTGGCATTACTGTTCCGAGTTATGGTTTGCGAAACGAACACCGTTTACCGGCATATCATCACCTTGATGTTTCGGCTACTTTAACACCACGCAGCAATAAAGACAGAAACTGGAAAGGCGAATGGGTTTTTAGTATTTATAATTTATACAATAGACAAAACGCAGCGTCTATAAACTTCCGTCAAAATGTGGATACAGGATATAATGAAGCTGTAAAAACATCTATTTTCGGAATTGTTCCTGCTGTTAGTTATAATTTCAAGTTTTAAAAATCACTTTTCTGTCAAAAGAATTAAAAATACAAATCATGAAAAAAGCAATCTTGTTAATCGTATTTTTCATATCGATTTTCTTCACAAGCTGTGAAGAAGTTGTTGATGTTGACTTAGATACAGCTCCATCAAAATTAGTAATCGAAGGCGCTATAAACTGGCAAAAGGGAACCACAGGCGCGCAACAAACAATAAAACTAACCACTACAACGGGTTATTTTGAAAATGTAATCCCAACTGTTTCAGAAGCAATTGTATTTATAAAAAACAGTGTAGGAGAACAATTTGATTTTGTTGAAGTTCCTAATTCAGGCCGATATGTTTGTAATAATTTCAAACCTGTAATCGACGAGCAATATACCTTAACCGTTATTAGCAACGGAAATACTTATACTGCAAGCGAAATCATGAAATCTGTTGCTCCAATAACACGAATGGAACAAAATAACGAAGGAGGATTTACAGGAAAAGACATTGAAGTAAGGGCTTTTTACAATGATCCTGCAGGTGTAGACAACTTTTATCTGTACAATTACGAATACTCAAATAAAATTACCTCAAATTACTATGTTGATGACGATAAATTTTTTCAGGGCAATGAATTTTTCAGCCTTTCAGATGATGATGAATTAAAACCCGGAGACAAAATCAACATAACACATTATGGTATTTCAAAACAATATTATAACTACATGAGTATTCTGGTTAGTATTGCCGGCAGTAATGTTGGCGGACCATTCCAATCCCCACCTGCCACTGTAAAAGGAAATATCATGAACACGACAGACAAAAGCAATTATCCTTTGGGTTATTTTTCACTTAGCGAAACCGATTCAAAAACATTTACTATAGAATAAACATGGAAGCCAGAATTGAAAATTTAGCAGAAAAAAAATTAATCGGCAATTACATTAAAATGAATTTTATCGAAAATAAAACATTTCAGTTATGGAATGGTTTTATGCCACGCCGAAAAGAAATCAAAAACTCAATTGACTCTAATTTGTATTCACTTGAAGTATTTCCAGTTGGGCATTTTGATAATTTTGATCCTGGTAGTTCCTTTCAAAAATGGGCTGCGATAGAAGTTACAGACTTTGAAGAAATTCCTTCTGAAATGGAAACATTAATTATTCCGACTGGTTTATATGCAGTTTTTACACACAAAGGTCCGGCAAACGAAGGTCACAAAACCTATCATTCTATTTTTGTTGAATGGCTTCCAAATTCAGCATATACGGTTGATGAAAGACCGCATTTTGCAATTATGGGTGAAAAATATAAAAAAGACGATCCAAATTCTGAAGAAGACATCTGGATTCCGATAAAAACCAAATAATAAGATTATGCTCATAGAAACTTTAAAATCGTTATTTAACCGCGACCTGAACAAACTGAAAATAGAAATAGAATCGTACCAAAGTGAAAATCAGCTTTGGGCAATTGATAAAAATATTTCAAATTCTGCAGGAAATCTTTGTTTGCACTTAATAGGAAACATCAATACTTATATTGGTGCAGAACTTGGGAAAACAGGTTATATTCGTGACAGACCTTTGGAATTTTCATTAAAAGATATTCCTAAATCAGAATTAATCAGCAAAATTGATGCTACAATTCTGGTAGTCAATAACGCTTTCGATTCATTAACAGAAGCAGATTTAGATGCTATTTATCCACAAATTGTTTTTGAAAAAGAAATGACAACAGGGTATTTTCTGGTTCATCTTTCCACACATTTGGCGTATCATTTAGGCCAAATTAATTATCATAGGCGTCTTATTTAATTTTAGATTGCAGATTAGATTTTAGATTAAAAAAACGCATACTTAAAAATATTTGCCACAGATTAAAAGATTCATCTATGCTAATCTCTTAATCTTTGACAAAAAATCTAAAATCTAAAATCTGAACTCTAAAATCTAAAATACTACCCGTACCTTTGCATCACAAAAAAAAATCAGCATGTCATCACACCATATAGTTCGCGACGATCAGGAACCTGCTTTAATTATTGCCAACGGAGCTGCTTGCAATCCCGAATTATTAGGACAATTGCTGGAATGGTCTCCGCTTGTTGTTGTGCTTGATTCTGCTATTGAAAGAGTTATCGAACTGGACATTAAAGTCGACGTACTTTTAGGAGATTTTGATCGTGGTTTTGATCCCGAAATTTATAAAACCTCACAATATCCAATCGAAATTGTATATGCGCCGGATCAAAACAAAACAGATCTTGAAAAAGCTTTTGATTATTTAATAGAAAGAAAAATTCCTGCCGTAAACGTTGTTTGGGCAACCGGAAAACGCGCAGATCATACCATTACAAACCTTACCAATATCGTACGTTATCGCGATTTACTTAAAATTGTAATTCTAGACGATCATTCTAAAATATTTTTATTACCCAATAAATTTGAGAAATGGTATACGGCAAAAACTCCCATTTCCCTGATTCCAATTGGGGTTGTAAACGGTATTAATTCAAAAAATTTACAATATCCACTGCAAAATGATACACTTACAATGGGCTACAGAACCGGCAGCAGCAATTCTGTAGAACAAGACGGGCTTGTAACAATTACGCATCAAAATGGCGATTTATTATTGATGGAATGTATTGATTGATTTGTCATCCTAAGTGCAACATTAACTAAAATTAATCATAGAATTAAAGTTGGAATTTGTGATTTAAAAGAATTGGAATTTACAGAAGCACTTTCCTCCAAAAGGAATGACTATCTTTGCACCCAAATTCACAAAAATGAAAGCAACAGACAATTCTGAAAAAAATATTTTACATCCTCGAAATCTTCATCGCTCCCGTTATGATTTTGAACTTCTTATCGCGAATTGTCCAGAACTAAAAAATCACGTTGCGATCAACATTCACGGAAGTGAGACTATTGATTTCAGTAATCCTGTTTCTGTAAAATTGCTTAACAAAGCATTATTACAAACGTATTACGATATTCAAAACTGGAGTATTCCTAAAAATTATCTTTGTCCGCCCATTCCCGGAAGAGCAGATTATATTCATTATTTAGCCGATTTACTGGCTGAAACCAATAACGGAATTATTCCGCAAGGTTCTGGTGTTTTAGGTTTAGATATCGGTACAGGAGCAAATTGCATTTATCCAATTTTAGGAAATGCCATTTACGACTGGAGTTTTGTAGGAACAGATATAGATCTAAACGCTATCCAAAATTGCAGCAAAATTATTGAGGCAAATCCAAAATTGATCGATGCGATAAGTTTACAGCAACAAACCGAATCACGTTTTATTTTTAAAAATATTATTACTCCGGAAGACCGATTTACCTTTACGATCTGTAATCCTCCTTTTCATTCTTCTGCCGAAGACGCCAATCAAAGTACGGTTCGAAAAGTATCTAACTTAAATCCAAAGGAAAAGAAAAATACAAATCCGGTTTTAAATTTTGGCGGTCAAAATGCCGAATTATGGTGTGACGGAGGAGAACTTGGCTTTGTAACCCAAATGATTTTTGAAAGCGCCAAATATGCAATGCAATGTTTATGGTTTACAACTTTGGTTTCAAAAAGAGATAATCTTTCGAGCATTTATAGAACCTTAAACAAGGTAAACGCAGCTTCAATAAAAACAATTGATATGGCTCAAGGCCAAAAAACAAGCCGAATTGTAGCGTGGACTTTTTTGAGCGAGGCGCAGCAAAAAACATTTAAAATAGAATAAAATTGCTACAAATCCGAAAAACCACCTAAAAATTATGAGAAACAATATATTGAAGAACTAAAAGTAGCCGAACAAGAAATTCAGAATGATTTTTTTTCTCATAATGAGGTTAAAGAGAAAATTCACAAGTATTATAATTATGATACTTTAAATCAAAATTATAATACTCGTGAAATTTATATTAATGTTACCTTTAATGTAAATTGAATTTCACCATTATGTCAAAATTACTACCTAAATTTCTTTTATTGTTTCTAATTGTTGGTTGTGCTTCCTCCAAAAAAGTAAAATTTGACGATTATGTTTTTCAGACAAAAAAAGAAAAAAACGCTTATATAACTTCTTACAACAAGGCACTCAAACTTTGGGATGTTCCTTATACCGAAGAAGATATAAAAACTAGTTTTGGAACAGCTCACGTTATTATGGCCGGACCAAAAAATGAAAAACCTTTGGTTTTACTTCACGGAATGGATGCCAGTTCAACAATGTGGTATCCAAATATTAAAGCTTTAGCAAAAAACCATCGTGTTTACGCCATCGACTTTATGATGGAACCTGGAAAATCTACCTTGAGCGCAAAACCACTTTCACCAGAGGAAATCATTACTTTGTATAACGAAATTTTCAATCATTATAAACTAAAGAACTTTGATATTGTTGCGGCATCACGCGGAGGCTGGATTGCTACATTATTAGCCACACAAAGAAAAAATTCAATAGATAAAATTGTTTTACTGAGTCCCGCACAAACTTTTAAATTTATCGATAAAGTCGGCAAAACGTCATCAGCATTAATGCTGAAACTTTTTCCCAGTGAAAAGAAATTCGGCAAAACATTAGAAACGTTTTCAACGCATCCTGAAAAAATTAGTCCTGTTTATAAAAGACAATTTTATTTAGCCAACAAATACGCAAAATCAAATTCGAGCATGCTTAAAATGCATCCTTTTTCAGATGACGAATTAAAAATGATTGATAATCCGGTTTTGGTTATAATTGGCGATCAAGATGTTATAAATGCCGAAGATAGTTTAGAGCGCGCACAAAAATATTTATCCCACAATAAAACAAAAACAATAAAAGATGCGGGGCATTTTCTAAGTATTGATCAGTCGAAAATTGTGAACGATGCTATGATTGATTTTTTAAAATAGTCACAAGTTTTTTTAGCCACAAATTACACGAATGTTCACGAATTATTTTATGGAAAAATCGAAATTCGTGAATTCGTGGCGATCCTTTTTTATAGATTTCAAACTTCGTATCTTTACAAAACCAAATTTTTCATACGCCAAAAATGAAGTTTCAAGTTTCCTCAGAATATAGTCCGAAAGGCGATCAGCCACAAGCCATACAAAAATTGGCACAAGGTATTGTCGATGGCGATAAATATCAAACTTTATTAGGAGTTACGGGTTCCGGTAAAACTTTTACAGTTGCCAATGTGATTCAGGAAGTACAAAGGCCTACTTTAGTTTTGGCACATAACAAGACTTTGGCGGCACAGTTGTATTCAGAATTCAAACAGTTTTTCCCTAATAATGCCGTTGAATATTTCGTTTCTTACTACGATTATTATCAGCCGGAAGCTTTTATGCCCGTAACAGGTGTTTTCATCGAAAAAGATTTATCTATCAATGAAGAGCTTGAAAAAATGCGTTTGAGCACTACTTCTTCCCTTCTTTCGGGACGTCGTGATATTTTGGTTGTAGCTTCGGTTTCTTGTTTATATGGTATTGGAAATCCTGTTGAATTTAAGAAAAACGTAATCGAAATTTTCAGAGATCAGGTTATTTCAAGAACCAAACTATTGCACAGTTTAGTACAAAGCTTATATGCTAGAACTGAAGCCGATTTTAATCCCGGAACTTTCAGAATTAAAGGTGATACTGTCGAAGTATATCCAAGTTATGCTGATGATGCATTCAGAATACATTTTTTTGGAGATGAAATTGAAGAAATAGAATCCTTTGATGCCAAGACTTCGCAAGTAATTGAAAAATTTAAAAGACTTACTATTTACCCTGCCAACATGTTTGTGACTTCTCCGGAAGTTTTACAAGGTGCTATTTGGGAAATTCAGCAGGATTTGGTAAAACAGGTTGATTATTTTAAAGAAATAGGAAAACATCTGGAAGCAAAACGTTTGGAAGAACGTACGAATTTCGATTTAGAAATGATTCGGGAATTGGGTTATTGCTCCGGAATTGAGAACTACTCGCGTTATCTTGACGGACGACAAGCGGGAACAAGACCTTTCTGCTTGTTAGATTATTTTCCAAATGATTATTTGATGGTGGTTGACGAAAGTCACGTAACTGTTTCGCAAGTTCATGCCATGTACGGAGGCGACCGCAGCCGTAAAGAGAACCTGGTTGAATATGGTTTCCGTTTACCTGCTGCAATGGATAACCGACCTTTGAAATTTGAAGAATTTGAAGCCCTGCAAAATCAAGTCATTTATGTATCGGCAACTCCGGCTGATTATGAATTACAAAAATCTGACGGAATTTATGTCGAGCAAATCATTCGTCCGACAGGATTATTAGACCCTGTTATAGAAGTTCGTCCAAGTTTAAATCAGATTGATGATTTAATTGAAGAAATTCACGTGCGCTGCGAGTTAGACGAAAGAGTTTTAGTAACTACCTTAACCAAAAGAATGGCTGAGGAACTAGCCAAATATTTAACCAAAGTAAACATTCGCTGCCGCTACATTCACTCAGAAGTTGACACTTTGGAACGAATCGAAATTATGCAGGATTTACGTAAAGGTATTTTTGACGTTTTAATTGGAGTAAACTTACTTCGTGAAGGTCTGGATTTACCCGAAGTTTCGCTTGTAGCAATTCTTGATGCTGATAAAGAAGGTTTTTTACGTAATCATAAATCATTGACCCAAACAATTGGTCGTGCAGCAAGAAATTTAAATGGAAGAGCCATTATGTATGCTGATAAAATTACGGGAAGCATGCAGAAAACCATTGATGAAACGAATTATCGAAGAACAAAACAAATAAACTATAACGTCGAAAATAATGTGACGCCTCAGGCTTTAAACAAAAAAATCGAAAGTGCGTTTACCAAAAATCCTTTAGTAGAATACGAATTAGGACATACACTTTCTGCTGCTGCCGAACCGGAAACGGCTTATATGTCAAAAGCAGAATTAGAAAAAATGATTCGTGAAAAACGAAAATCGATGGAGAAAGCGGCAAAAGAATTAGACTTTCTTCAGGCTGCAAAATTGCGTGATGATATTAAAAAATTACAGGAACAATTGCCTTAATTGTGTTGTTCCTGAAAAACTTTTAATAGCTTTTTAGGGTCAATCATCGCGTTTGGCGCTTTTTTCATTAAATCTAAAACACGTTTTGTAGCTGTTGGGTTTAATCCCATTTCAATGGCAATTTGCTGAATTGCTTTTGCCTCTTTTTCATGCAAAATTCCATCGCAATGCATAATCAAAGCCAATCTGTAAAATTGCTGAATGCGCTGAAATTCTGATTTTATAATTTGCGGAATGTTTTCCTGATGAAATAAATCCTGAAAAAGCTTCTGGTCAATATTTAATTCCTGTGCTACAAGCCACAAGAATTCTAATTCGCGTTTGTGCAACTCACCATCGACTGTCGAAAAAGCAATCATTTCTAAAAGTAAACTTCTCTTTTCTTCTTCGGTATTCATCAAATTTATTATTTTTAGCTAAAATATTGTTTTTAAACATAAAACACAAAAAATAGTACGCTTCAAATATATTTACTGTCATATATGAAACTAATAATAAGAGCCTACGACCTTAAATTAAAACATACTTTTAGAATTTCAAGAAAATCAATCGATTTTCAGCCTTCTCTTATTGTTGAATTGCAGGAAGATGATTTTTCAGGTTTTGGAGAAGCAACTTCTAATCCGTACTATAATATTACAATTGAAATTCTTCAAAATGATATTGAACAGATCCGAACTTTAATTGAAGCAACATCAAACGAAACTCCCGATGAATTCTGGAACAAAATAAGTTCCCATTTAGTCCATAACCCTTTTGCCTTATGCGCTTTAGACAATGCCTATCATGACTTATATGCCCGAAAAAAGGGCAAGAAATTATATGAATTATGGAATTATGATATTTCACATAATCCGTTAACGAATTATACAATTGGTATTGGAAGCATTGAAAATATGATTGCCAAAATGGAAGAACTTCCGTGGCCAATTTATAAAATTAAACTGGGAACTCCTGATGATATTGCGATCGTAACAGAATTACGAAAGCACAGCGACGCCATTTTTAGGGTTGATGCCAATTGCGCCTGGACAGTTGAAGAAACTCTGTCAAATGCTGAAATCCTAAAGAATTTAGGTGTTGAATTTATCGAACAGCCTTTAAAAGCAAATGATTGGGAAGGACAGCGTGAAGTTTTTAAAAACTCGGTTTTACCCATTGTAGCCGATGAAAGTTGTATTACTGAAAGTGATATTGCGAAATGTCACAATCATTTTCATGGAGTTAATATAAAACTGATGAAGTGCGGCGGAATTACACCCGGAAAAAGAATGATTGCCGAAGCTAAAAAACTAGGATTAAAAACAATGGTGGGCTGTATGACAGAATCGACTGTTGGAATTTCTGCAATCGCACATTTACTTCCTGAATTAGATTACGTAGATATGGATGGCGCATTATTATTGGCAGAAGATATTGCCAGCGGTGTTACTATTAAAAATGGAAAAACATATTATACTGAGAGAACGGGAACGGGAGTAATTTTGTTCTGACATTCTTTTTAAAATAATGTACCTTTGTAAAAAATTAAACGATGACGAACAACGATATCTTAAAAAAACTTCGCGTGGCTTTGATGCTCCGTGATGACCAAATAGTTGAAATTTTAGAATTAGTCGATTTTAGAATTACAAAATCAGAATTAGGAGCTTTTTTCAGAGCTGAAGATCATGAGAATTACATGGAATGCGGAGATCAGGTTTTGCGCAATTTCCTTAACGGATTGGTAATTCATTTGAGAGGTACAAAAGAAAACCCTAAAAACCCTAATGATGTTTTAGCCAAACATAAAGCTGAAATCCCAAAAAAGGAAACTTCTAAGGAAAGACCTGAATTTAAAGCAAGTCCAAAAGATGCTGAAAAAGGAAGAGGTGATAAAGCACCTTCTAAAACAGGAACTGCGGCTAAAAAACCTTTTAAGAAAAAACCAGCTTCACCAAAAATTCAGGTTGTAGAAAAAGTGGTTTACAAAAACGGTAAGAATAAGAAATAGTTTAGTTTGATACGTGGTTTAACCGCAAAGAACGCAAAGGTTTACGCAAAGTTCGTAAGGCTATATTTAGCTTTGCGAACTTTTGCGTTTTAAGGGATTATAACTATTATAACTACAATCCTATCTTCAAATATAGCCCGCGGTTGAAACCGCGGGAGTCCAACGCATATCATACAATATACCTGAACGTCCCCGTGGTTGAAACCACGGGCTATGCTGAAATACAATGCGCGAAATTTTATTGATTTAGCTTTGCGAACTTTGCGTTTGTATTCACAATACTTCAAAAAACCTTGGTGTCCTTTGCGGTTAAAAACAAAAAAAATCCCTCCGAATATCGAAGGGATCTTTTATATAATTGATTTCTTATTTGATTAAGATAATGCAGCTTTAACTTGATCTGCAGCTTCTTGAAACTGAACAGCAGATAAGATTGGCATACCAGAATTGTCAATTAATTCTTTTGCAATTTCAGCATTTGTTCCTTGCAAACGAACGATAATTGGCACTTTAATAGCATCACCCATATTTTTGTAAGCGTCAACAACTCCTTGCGCCACACGGTCACAACGAACGATTCCACCAAAAATATTAATTAAAATTGCTTTTACGTTTGGATCTTTTAAGATAATACGGAAAGCAGTTTCAACACGTTTTGCATCAGCAGTTCCACCAACGTCTAGGAAGTTAGCAGGCTCAAAACCAGCGTATTTAATTAAGTCCATAGTTGCCATTGCAAGACCTGCTCCGTTTACCATACATCCTACAGTACCGTCAAGATCTACATAGTTCAAACCTACTTCTTTAGCTTCAACTTCGATTGGGTTCTCCTCACGGATATCTCTCATTTCAGCATATTTTGGTTGTCTGTATAAAGCATTATCATCGATATTTACTTTAGCATCAACAGCCATAATTTTGTTATCAGATGTTTTCAAAACCGGGTTGATTTCAAACATAGAAGCATCAGAACCAATGTAAGCATTGTAAAGTGCATCGATGAATTTCACCATTTCTTTGAAAGCATTTCCAGAAAGACCTAAGTTAAAAGCAATTCTTCTTGCCTGAAAACCTTGTAATCCAACAGATGGATCAACTTCTTCTGTGAAAATTAAGTGTGGTGTGTGCTCAGCAACTTCTTCGATATCCATTCCACCTTCAGTAGAATACATGATCATGTTACGACCTGTTGCTCTATTCAATAAAACAGAAACATAGAATTCAGAAGTTTCACTCTCACCAGGATAGTAAACATCTTCAGCTACTAAAACTTTGTTTACTTTTTTACCCTCTGCAGAAGTTTGAGGAGTAATCAATTGCATTCCGATAATTTGTCCTGCAATTTCTTCAACTTGTTGCAAGTTTTTAGCTAACTTAACTCCACCACCTTTTCCACGACCACCTGCGTGAATTTGTGCTTTTATTACGTGCCATCCTGTTCCGGTTTCGGCAGTTAATTGTTTTGCAGCAGCCACAGCTTCAACTGCATTGTTAGCCACAATTCCGCGTTGAATGCGTACTCCGTAACTTGCTAAAATTTCTTTTCCTTGATATTCGTGTATGTTCATAATATAGAATTTGTCTGGTTCTGAATTTAGTTCAGAATAAAAGTGCGACAAAAATAGCAAAATTCAACTTAATAGTAAAATGTTTTTCAATTAAAAAAACCACTCTGATATATATTAGATTGTTATTCTTTTTAAAAGAAAACAAACGGTTAAACAATTGTATGTAAATTGTTAACTAAAAAACACTATTTCGTTTGAAATTTAACAAAACCATCAGTGATTTCAATAGCTCCCAAAGGATTTTTCCTAATATAATTTAAAACATATTGTGATTTTATCATTTAGCAATGGTTTCTATAATATTATTATCATTTAAGAACTCTTTTTCTACTATTACAACAAAAATGTAAGTGAAAATAGATTTTTGATACATTATGTTTAACGAAATCTTTATTTTTGTAGAAAAAATATCAAGAATGAGAGTTAAAGAACAAGGGCTTTATTTGCCTGAATTTGAACACGACAATTGTGGTGCAGGATTTATTTGTAATTTGAATGGTATTAAATCTAATGACATCATTCACAAAGCATTGGACATCTTAATAAAATTGGAACATCGTGGTGCAGTGAGTTCTGACGGACGAACTGGTGATGGAGCTGGAATTTTATTTGATATCCCTCATGACTTCTTTAAAAAAGTATGTGACTTTGAAATCCCTGAAACGCGTGAGTATGCAGTAGGAATGGTTTTTTTACCAAAAAGCAAAAACCAGGTATCTTTTTGCATGAAAACATTTGAATCAACAGTTAAAGATCAGAACTTAAAAATCTTAGGCTGGAGAGATGTACCTGTTGAAGTGGAGAATTTAGGGCAGATCGCCGCAGAAAAAGAACCAACAGTTAAACAGGTTTTTGTTAGCAAAAACGGTCAGGAGTTAACTGAAAATGAATTTAATGCAAAACTTTTTGCAGCTAGAAAAATTGCTGAACATGCTATTAGAGGATCAAAAACTTCTGAAAGTCACATGTTTTATTTCTCTAGTTTATCGACAACTACCATAATATATAAAGGTTTATTGATGCCGGAAGACATCAGCCGTTATTATGTTGACTTAAAAGATCCCGATTTAGTGACGCGTTTGGCGCTTGTACACCAACGTTTCTCTACAAATACTTTCCCTTCATGGGATTTAGCACAGCCATTTAGATACATGTGTCATAATGGTGAAATCAATACGCTTCGTGGAAACGTAAGCCGTATGCGTGCCCGTGAAGAATTAATGCAAAGCAAAGTTTTTGGTGATGACATCAAAAAATTATTCCCGATTATCTTAGAAGGAAAATCAGATTCTGCTTCTATGGATATGGTTGTAGAACTTTTATTAATGACCGGCCGTTCATTGCCGGAAGCCATGATGATGGTTGTTCCTGAAGCTTGGGAAAAACACCAAACCATGTCTCCTGAAAAAAGAGCATTCTACGAGTTTAATGCTTGTATTATGGAACCTTGGGATGGTCCTGCTTCTATTCCGTTTACAGATGGTAACGTAATTGGTGCTTTATTAGACAGAAACGGATTGCGTCCTTCTCGTTATACTTTAACAAAAAGCGGCTTTGTAATCATGTCATCAGAAATTGGTGTATTGGATATTGATCCCGAAGATGTAATTCAGCACGGTCGTTTAGAGCCAGGAAAAATGTTCCTTGTGGATATGAACGAAGGTCGTATTATTGAGGATGAAGAAGTTAAAAAAGCGATAGTTACAAAACGCCCTTATCAGGAATGGTTAGACGCAAACTTATTGCCTTTATCTAAAGTTCCGTACACAAATAATCCAACTCCTGTTGAGAAACTGGATTTCTTAACGAGACAAAAATTATTTGGTTATACAATTGAAGATTTAAAAACAATCATCAACCCAATGGGTGGTCAGGGAGCTGAAGCTATTAGTTCTATGGGTAACGATACACCTTTAGCAGTTTTATCAGACCAGCCTCAATTGTTATACAACTATTTCAAACAATTATTTGCTCAGGTTACCAACCCGCCTTTGGATGGTATTCGTGAAGAAATTATTACTGATATCAGTTTAGCGGTTGGTGGAGATTTCAATATTTTTGAAATTGAATCAAAACAATGTAAAAAACTAAAAATCCAAAATCCGGTTATTTCTAATGAGGATTTGGATAAAATAAGAAACATTGATCACGCAGATTTTAAATCGGCTACAATTTCTACTTTATATAAAATAGAAAAAGGAGTTAACGGTTTAGAACGTGCTCTTGAAAAATGTGTTCAGGCAACATACAAAGCAGTTTCTGAAGGTTGCAATGTTATCATATTATCAGACAGAGGTGTTAGTGAGCAAATGGCTCCAATTCCTATGTTATTGGCTTGTTCTTACATTCACCACTCTTTGAACATTTTACAAGTTCGTTCAAAATTCGGAATAATAATCGAATCTGCAGAACCTCGTGAACCGCATCATTTTGCTTTATTGTTTGGATATGGTGCAAGTGCGATCAATCCATACATGGTAAATGAAATCATTCACGATCAGGTAAACCAAGGATTTATTAAAGGTGTAAAAGCTGATTATGCAATTGTAAATTACAACAAAGCAATTGCAAAGGGAATCGTTAAAATCATGAACAAAATTGGTATCTCTACTTTACATTCTTACAGAGCTGCCCAGATTTTCGAGATTTTAGGTTTAAACAAAACATTTACTTCTAAATACTTCCCTTACACACCTTCAAGAATCGAAGGAATTGGTTTGATGGAAGTAGAAAAAGAAGTGAAGAAACGTTTTCAAAAAGCATTTCCAAATTCAAAAGTGGCAAGTTTGCTTCCTTTAGAAATTGGAGGTATTTACAGATGGAGACGTGGCGGAGAAAAACACATGTTTAATCCAACAACTATTGCTAAATTACAACAAGCTGTTCGTTTGAACAGTCCTGAAAGTTATAAAGAATACTCTAATATGGTCAATGAGCAAAGCTCTAACCTAATGACAATTAGAGGAATGTTTGAATTCAATAATTTAGATCCAATTTCTATTGATGAAGTAGAACCTTGGACAGAAATTGTAAAAAAATTCAAAACAGGTGCTATGTCTTACGGATCTATCAGTAGAGAAGCACACGAGAATTTAGCGATTGCAATGAACAGAATTGGCGGAAAAAGTAACTCTGGAGAAGGTGGAGAAGATCCGAAACGTTTCCAGAAAGAAATTAACGGAGATTCAAGAAACAGTGCGATCAAACAAGTTGCTTCGGGACGTTTTGGTGTTTCGATCAATTATTTGACAAACGCTAAAGAAATCCAGATTAAAATGGCTCAAGGGGCAAAACCTGGAGAAGGTGGTCAGCTTCCTGGAGAAAAAGTAGTGCCTTGGATTGCCGAAACCAGAAACTCTACACCTTATGTAGGTTTGATTTCGCCTCCGCCTCACCACGATATTTATTCGATTGAGGATTTATCTCAGTTGATTTATGATTTGAAAAATGCAAATCGTGAAGCACGTGTAAACGTAAAATTAGTTTCTGAAGTGGGTGTTGGAACTATTGCTGCCGGTGTTGCCAAAGCAAAAGCTGACGTTATTCTTATTTCAGGTTATGATGGAGGAACTGGTGCTGCACCATTAACTTCATTACAACACACTGGAATTCCGTGGGAACTTGGTTTAGCAGAAGCTCAGCAAACTTTGATCTTAAATGATTTAAGAAGCCGTGTAGTTTTAGAGTGCGACGGACAGTTAAAAACAGGTCGTGACGTAGCTATTGCTGCATTGTTAGGAGCTGAAGAATTTGGTTTTGCTACTGCTCCGCTTGTTGCTTCGGGATGTATTATGATGAGAGCTTGTCACTTAAATACTTGTCCGGTTGGTATTGCAACTCAGGATCCTGAATTGAGAAAAAATTTCAAAGGAACACCGGAGCATGTAATCAACTTCATGTATTTTATTGCTGAGGAATTAAGAGAAATCATGGCGCAATTAGGTTTCAGAACTTTAAAAGAAATGGTAGGTCAGTCACAAAAATTAAATGTGAATAAAGCGATCAAACATTACAAAGCCAATGGTTTAGATTTATCATCGATTTTATACAAACCGGAAAAAGCGAAAACGGTTCCGAATCACAATACAACAGAGCAGGATCACCAACTTGAAAATGTATTGGATTTTGCAATCATCAAAGAAGCGATTCCTTCTATTTATAGAAAAGAAAAAACAAGAGTTACATTTAAAATTAAAAATACAGACCGTTCTGTAGGCGCCATTTTGAGTAATGAAATCTCAAAAATCTATGGTGCACAAGGATTACCTGATGACACTATTTTAGTTGATTTTGAAGGTTCTGCCGGACAAAGTTTTGGTGCTTTTGCAACAAACGGATTGTCGTTTAAAATTCACGGAAACTGTAATGATTATTTAGGAAAAGGGCTTTCTGGAGGAAAATTGATTATCAAAGTCCCTCCTACTGCAACCTTCAAACCTGAAGAAAACATCATTATTGGTAACGTTGCCCTTTACGGAGCTATTACCGGAGAGGCTTATATTAATGGAATGGCCGGAGAGCGTTTTTGTGTGAGAAATTCTGGAGCAACTGCGGTTGTTGAAGGAATTGGAGATCACGGATGCGAGTACATGACCGGTGGTACAGTGGTTGTTTTAGGAAAAACAGGAAGAAACTTCGCAGCTGGTATGAGCGGTGGTGTAGCTTATGTTTACGATCCAAATCAAAAATTTGATTCAACATTATGTAACATGGAAATGGTTGCATTTGATCCGATAGAAGAAGAGGATGTTACAAAACTAAGAAGATTGATTAAAAACCATTCATTGTACACAAGCAGTCCATTAGCAAAAAGAATTTTAGCAGACTGGGAAAATGAGCAGAAACATTTCGTAAAAGTAATGCCAACTGATTACAAAAAAGCATTACAACGAATTGCAGAAGAGAAAAAAATAGAAGAATTAATAGCTGGATAAAAATCAATTTCAAAAGATCAAATTTCAATGGCAATGGCAATAACAATGCCTTCCTGAGCGTCCCGATACTTCGGGAAGGATTTGGAATTTGGAATTTAAAGAAATTGGAATTTTAATTAAAAATGTCATGGGTAAAATAGGCGGATTTAAAGAATATAACAGAGCCGACGAAAGTAATTTAGCAGTAGCAGAACGTGTTTCGAACTACAACGAATTTACTATTCCGTTAGCAAAAGATAAAGTAAAAGAACAAGGTTCAAGATGTATGGATTGTGGTATTCCTTTTTGCCACAGTGGTTGTCCGTTAGGAAATTTAATTCCTGACTTCAACGACATGGTACACCAGGAAGAATGGCAGGGCGCATTAGAAATTTTGCAGTCTACTAATAATTTCCCTGAATTTACAGGTCGTTTATGTCCTGCTCCATGCGAAAAAGCATGTGTATTAGGAATCATAAAAGATCCGGTTTCTATCGAAAACATCGAAAAAAACATTGTTGAAATTGGTTTTGCGGAAGGATGGATCAAACCACAAGCACCAAAAACAAGAACGGGAAAAACTGTTGCCGTTATTGGTTCTGGCCCTGCGGGACTGGCAGCTGCTCAACAATTAAACAGAGCCGGACACACGGTTACGGTTTTTGAAAGAGACAATGCAATTGGAGGCTTATTACGTTACGGAATTCCAAATTTCAAATTAGAAAAAGGAATTATTGACAGACGTGTAGCAATCCTTGAAGCAGAAGGAATTACTTTTAAAACCAATGTAAATGTTGGTGTAAACTTTAGCATTGAAGAATTAAACGCTTTTGATTCTATCGTTTTATGCGGAGGAGCAACTGAAAGAAGAAGTTTGCCAACAAAAGGAATCGAAAGCAAAGGCGTTGTTCAGGCAATGGATTTCTTAACGCAACAAACGAAAGTTTTATACGGAGAGTCAATTCCTGATCAGGTTAAAGCAACAGGAAAAAATGTAATCGTTATTGGTGGTGGAGACACAGGATCTGACTGCGTTGGAACTTCAAACAGACATGGTGCAAAATCAGTAACAAACTTTGAGATTTTACCAAAACCTCCGGTTGGAAGAAGCGAATCAACTCCTTGGCCTTTCTGGCCGTTGCAGTTGAAAACATCTTCTTCTCACGAAGAAGGTTGCGACAGAAACTGGTTAATCAATACTAAAGAATTCATTTCTAATGATAAGGGAGAATTAACTGGATTAAAAACCGTTGAAGTAGCATGGAAAATGACTCCTGGTCAACGTCCTGAATTGATCGAAAAAGAAGGTTCTGAGAAAATCTGGCCTTGCGATTTAGCTTTATTAGCTTTAGGATTTACAGGTCCGGAGAAAACTCTAAGCGAGCAATTGGGAATTGAAACAGATATAAGAAGCAATTATAAAGCAAAAAATTATCAAACAAACGTTCCTCACATTTTCACTGCCGGTGATATGCGAAGAGGACAATCGTTAATAGTTTGGGCTATTTCAGAAGGTCGCGAAGCGGCAAGAGAAGTAGATTTGTTCTTAATGGGTTCTACCAACCTTCCAACTAAAGGAAACGGAGATTTACCAAGTCTATAATTAAGGTTCTAAGATACTAAGTCGCTAAGGTTCTGAGTTTATATGCTTGGAATTTTAGCGGCTTTTTTTGGCAGAAATTTAGCCCGCGGATTGCACGGATTCAACAGGTTTACGAAGATTTTTTTTATCTTTATATTAAAATCTGTGTTTCATCCGTTTGATCCGTACAAATCGGTGGGCTAAATATTTTTTATAAAAATTCATTTTAAGTCGATTTTTGTTTAAAATTAAACAATTTGTTATAATTTGTTATTTTTCTACAAAAAATTTGCTGTTACTCAAAAGTGTAATAACTTTGCTCAAAATAGTTTATAAAAATGCAAGCAAAAGATCTACTGCAGTTAGCAGACCAATTTGGAAGTCCATTATATGTTTATGATGCCGAAAAAATCCAATCACAGTACAATAGATTAACTAAAGCTTTCTCTAAGGTAGAAAACTTGAGAGTTAATT
Organism: Flavobacterium sp. MEB061; assembly: GCF_000834715.1. Lineage (NCBI taxonomy): Bacteria > Pseudomonadati > Bacteroidota > Flavobacteriia > Flavobacteriales > Flavobacteriaceae > Flavobacterium > Flavobacterium sp. MEB061. The sequence goes on from NZ_JXQR01000059.1 coordinate 22,295, forward strand.
ACGCCATGAAGGCATTGTCTAACGTTGCGATTCTTCAGTTATTAAAGAACATGGGGTCTGGTTTAGATACTGTATCAATTCAAGAAGTTTTATTGGGACTTCATGCTGGCTATGATCCTGACAAAATTTTCTTTACACCAAACGGAGTTTCTTTGGAAGAAATCGAAGAAGTTGCCGCAATGGGTGTTCAAATCAATATTGATAACTTATCTATTCTGGAGCAATTCGGAACAAAATATCCACAAATTCCGGTATGTATTCGTATCAATCCGCACGTAATGGCGGGAGGAAATGCTAATATTTCTGTTGGACATATCGATAGTAAATTCGGAATTTCGGTACATCAAATTCCGCACATATTACGAATTGTTGAAAACACAAAAATGAGTATTGTGGGAATTCACATGCACACAGGATCTGATATTTTAGATATCGAAGTATTCTTGTATGCTGCTGAAATCTTGTTTGATACGGCAAAACACTTCAAAGATCTGGAATTTTTAGATTTCGGAAGCGGATTTAAAGTTCCTTACAAAAAAGACGATATCGAAACTGATATTGAAGAATTAGGTAAAAAATTATCAAAAAGATTCAATTCTTTCTGTGCAGAATATGGCAGAGATTTAACGTTGATTTTCGAACCTGGAAAATTCTTGGTGAGTGAAGCTGGTTTCTTCTTAGCAAAAGTAAACGTAGTAAAACAAACAACATCAACAGTTTTTGCCGGAGTTGATAGTGGTTTCAACCACTTAATCCGTCCGATGTTTTACGGTTCTCAACATTATATTGAAAACATCTCAAACCCAAAAGGAAAAGAGCGTTTTTACTCTGTTGTAGGTTACATTTGCGAAACAGATACTTTTGCCAACAACCGCAGAATCTCTGAAATTACTGAAGGTGATATTTTAGCTTTCAGAAACGCCGGAGCATATTGTTTCTCAATGTCTTCGAACTACAATTCAAGATACAAACCAGCCGAAGTTCTATGGAAAGACGGAAAAGGAATCTTGATTCGTCAACACGAAACTTTCGAAGATTTACTTAAAAATCAAATTCCGTTGCCACAAGAAATTGCTGCAACAGTTTAAAATAAAAAAAAAGAGAATATCTATTGAATCCCGTTTCTTAATTGAGATGGGATTTTTTTTGTTTTAATTCCTGATTTTAGATTTCAAGCTTCCATTATTTGCTATAAAAATTAAAATATTTTCATAAGTTTTTATAACAACTAAAAACACCATATCCATTAAATCATTATATTTGTAAGAAATTATTTATATTAAATGAATTATAATAAATATGATCTTACCAAAGATGAATCATCTACAATATTTAATTTTGTAAGTGTTGGAGATAGAGGTAATTTTAGAAAAGTAGTTGCCTATACATCTACTAAAAATCCTTTGATTCATAATCTTGGTTTCGGAGATTTAAAATATGACATTTTAACAAAAAAGTACGTAATAGATGATCAAATTACAAATGACAATGGAGACATCAGAATTGTTTTAGCAACAGTAGCCAAAACTGCATATGAATTTACAAGTATGAATCCTAATATAACTGTATTTTTTAGAGGTACTGATGCTCGAAGAACAAATACCTACAAGCGAGCGATAATGTTAAATCTACAGGAATTATCAGAAACTTTTGATATATTTGGAGCAAGAATAATTGATAATGATGAAATCATAGATGAACCATTTGATTACAAAAAAGACTTTGATGGATTTCTAATTAAAAGAAAGAAAAAATGAAAAGCGTAAGAAAGATAGTTAAGGCAACGAGAGTAATAAGTAAAGATTCGAAAGTCAACGTGGATCAATCACTGAAAGAATTTAAAGATATTAAGTTTAGATCAGGAAAACCAGACGAAATAAATAAAATGACTTTTAAACTAAGTTTTTAATTAAACAACATAAATATCCCGTTTCTTAATTGAGACGGGATATTTCTTTACCCACACTTTTGATTTCTCCTTCGTCAAAATTGACAAGTTTGTGGATAATTGGGATTTAAAACCTGAAACATATTTTTCTGGGCGTCTCCCTCCGGGCCGAGCTTTCGGCTATATCTTTTGCTTCGTTCCACTTCACAAAAAGTTTTATTATTATTATTATTAAGAATAGTTTTTATACGGATCAGAACAAAAATCTTTGATATTTTAGCAGATTTATATCCTTTGCAAGTAAAGCATCAATAAATAACATATAATTTTTATAATTAATTAAAAAATGCAAGAATTGACTATAGTAGAAGCTTCAACCTTAATTATTTCATTAATAGCTATTATTTTATCTATAAGGAGTAATTATATATCTAAAAAATCTTATGATTTATCTAAAAAAGATTTTGAAAACAAACAATCTAGTTTTAGTATTTATTTAAATGACAATTATACAATAAAACTACAAGACAAAAAATACGTTTTAATCCATTTAAGTATTATAAATAAATCAGATTCAAAAAATAGTTTTAATGCAAAATTAAGAATTGATTGTATCTTGAAAAATGATGAAAAATCAACTCTATATTTTGATCATCTTCCAGATAAAAAAGAGAAATTAAAAAAATCAGATTTTACATTTTTTGAACGCGATATAAATCTAAATGAAAAAGAAACAACTACTAAGTGGCTCATCTTTGAAACCCCTTTATCTCTCTACCAAGAAAATGAAATTGAAAAATATATTATTAAAATTGAGGATCAAAAGAATAAAACTAAAGAAGTAAATACATTATTATTTAAAGAACTTATTAATGAAAATAAAGCTAGATAAAGTACAGGCATATGAAATAATAAAAAGTGGAAAAATGTCAATTCCAGGAATAGCAGATGGAAAAATTATTCCTCTATTAATAATTGATGAGACTAAATCACAAAAATTAAAACAATTAATTAAAATCCATCAAGGTGCACCTCCTGGAGATATTGAAACGATTTGGATTACACCTTTATCAATGTTTACACCTAAAACAATGCATCTTCAATTTAATTTTTCAAAACATATGGATTTGTCTTTTTGTTTAATATTTGAAGTTAAAGAAAGATACAGCTTAATAGATGAAATATTTCAATCACAAGCAATATATCTTAATACTTCAAATAAAAATGCAGACTCAATGGAATCAATTAAAGGGGGTATTTTAGTTGAAATTCCAGCAACCAATAGTAAACAAAAATGGGAAAGTTTATTATTAAAAACTGTGAAAGACATCTATAAAAAAGAAAAAATAGGTAAGAAAGAACTAAATAAAATAACAAAAGAACATATAACTACAATGAGACAAATGTGGAAGAAAAATAAATAATATTTAAAAAGTAATGATGCAAATTTATAACCATTGCTCTCCGAGGTCTCCCGACTTCGTAGTGACAACAACTAAGAGACAAACCCGATAGCGCGGATTTGCAATCCGTGCCCACAAAGTAAATCAATTTTTAAATTGAAGAAAATCTACACTATGAATTCCAAAAACAAATATATCAGAAAAATCATATATTTGTTTTACACAAAAAAACATCTAAATAGTATTTTATCAAAAAAGCCATGTTTTTTACCGATCACAATTTTGTAAAAGAATTTTAAATACCTTTGAATTATGAGCACAGAAGTAAAACCAAAACATATTGGCAGAAACATTAGCCGAATCAGAGAACTTCGAGGTATGAAACAAGAAGCACTTGCGCAGGCAATTGGTACAAACCAACAAGCCATTTCCGGAATTGAAGGAAGTGAGGAAATTGATGATAAAAAACTTGTGGAAATTGCAAAAGCACTTGGCGTGACTACAGAAGCAATTAAAAGTTTTTCTGAAGAAAATGTATTTAATTATTTCAACACTTTTAATGAATCCGTTTCAAACAGCAATTTTGGTCATAATAATATTTGTAATTTCAATCCTCTTGATAAAGTAGTTGAACTTTACGAACGTTTGGTTCAGGCTGAAAAAGACAAAAACGAATATTTAGAGAAATTATATAAAGGAAAATAATTTCTTAGAAATATAAATTTTACAAAAGCACAAATAACTTTTTATTTTGTGCTTTTTTTTTATGAATAATATGCCCTCAAGAGTAGATCACAAGTATATCAAAAAAGTATTATTAGATCCCGAGATTCATACATTATCATTACAATTTTTACTAAATATTTTCAATAATTCAAAATCAATCCCTCCAAAATCCACAATCCTCAAAAACCAAAATTTACTTCCCAAAAAAAATCATTTTATCTTCTTAAAATACCCTATTTATCCCCCAATAAATTCAAAAAAAAATCGTTGTTACTAAAAATCTTACATAATTTTTCCCTATATTAGACATAGGGATCGGTTTATTTCTATACTACAAGATGCTCAATTTTAACATCTTGGAAAATATTTTTTTTATTGCAATTAATCAAACCCGATATGTTAACAAAATTTAATTTAATCTTTAAAAAATGGGATAATAAGTTTGAAGTTTTTTGACAACTAAACAAAATGAAAAACATAATCGCCTAGTTTAAAAATCCGTAAAAATTACAAAAAAGCATCTTTTTTGTGTTATATGAAGCTTAATGAATATTTAAATAAATTTTAATTTCAAATTGTTTTACTATGAAATTTTACACCCTAATCTTTTTTAGCATACTTTCTATTCCCTGCTTTTCTCAACATGACACTTTAAATATTAAACACGACAGCCTAAAAATTAAAAAAGAAAATCGATTCAAAGTAGCCGGTTCCGTACTAGCAAACAGCGTTCTTAGTGTACCAGGTGATTTTTCAGCGATGGGACATACCATATCAAGTGACTGGAAAAGAACTGCTATTTATACCGCAGGAATAATTGGTTTAATAGCCGTTGACAGACATACTACCGGTTTTTGGCACGATAATGTAGAACCTAATATCAAGTATAGTTTACCTAAAGTTGAAAGCCAAATCCCTCACGTTATCGGAACTGACGTCTATATTGTTTACCCAATCATTGGGTTATATGCAGGTTCATTAGCCATCAACAACAAAAAAGGGCAGGTTGTTGCTGTAAATGCAATTAAATCTTTAGCCTATTCTTATGTTATAAGTCAAGTAGTTCTAAAAACTATAGCCTCAAGAAAAAGACCTCAAAGGAGAATAAATGATAATAATCCTGTCGAAGAGCCCTGGACAAAAAATCCTTGGGATTTTGGAAACTACAATCAAATTCACCTGACACATGGAGGTGATGCTACTTCATTTCCTTCTTTTCATGCTACCTCTTATTTTGCTGTTGCCAAAGTATTTCAAATGGAATACAACAATTATTGGATACCGTATACATTTGTAACCGCAGTATTTCTTTCAGATATAAAAAGCCATGATCACTGGGTTTCAGACTTATTAGTAGGTGGATTAATAGGTACAATAATTGGGCGATCTATAGTAATTAGCAGTCGTAAGCAAATGGCAAAAAAAGAATCTGGTGCTTTTAACGAAAATCCTAAAAAATTTACAATGCACAAACAATTAATTCCTCAAATTTCAAATTCTATGATTGGACTCCATTTTATTGGAACTTTTTAGATTCTGAATAACACAAAAAAATATTCCTGTTCCCGAAAGGCAAATGGGATTTTTTTTGGCGTTCCCCTCCGGGTCGTCCCGAAGCTTCGGGATCGGCTATATCTTTTGTTCCGTTCCACTTCACAAAAGGATAACGCCTCTATCCCTAACGCACTCGTTTTCAAGATAAATAAAATTCATTACGGTAAAATATTATATTTGAAAGCAAATGCCTTTGCGAAAGCAATATTCTATTTTACTCCTAACGCCAAATCCACTTCCATTACCTCAAATAAAAATATTATTTTAGCTTGGTAAAAATTCAATTACCACTAAAACCAAAACCTATGAAAATTACGATTCCCCTGTCGGTATTATTTCTGTTATTTACTACTACTATATTCAGCCAGACTATTGCTGATTTAAAACTAAAGGGCAAAGAAATTCCCAAAAGTTATGCTTTAAGCGACGGCCATATCTGTATTTCTCCTCAGGCGTGCAATTTTTATAATGACATTGCAACTTACGCCAGCTTTGTTGGAACTGTAAAAAGTAAAGAAATTCAAAGTTTTAAAAGTAAAGGAGATAGCGGCTCTATCATGTATTTTGAATTTGAACACAGATTTAAAGGTGATAGTTTTCTACAGGGATTACTTTGGGGAAAAGCCAAAGAACCAACAGACGAACATCCGGAAGAATATCTTGCAGAGGGAAAATTTCTGATCATCTGGAGTTTTCATCCTGATAGCCCGATTAAAGAAAAATCGGAAGCCAAAATAAATAAAATTTTACAAGCTCAATAGCTAAAACAACATACAAATGAAACCACAAATTAGAATCCTGCTTTACTCCATATTATTTTTTTTATATCTTACTTCAACACCTCTTTTATTGTTATTGGGCGAAAAATTAAAAACCGATCCTTATATAACTTTAGGTTGTGGTTTTGCTGTTTTAAATATTATTTATTCTTTCTTAGGACTAAAATGGACAGCTTTGCTAAATATAATCTGCTCTGTTGCAATTGCAGCCCTATCTCTGTTCTTAGCTTTGAAATTCACAAATTTACACTTGTTTTTAAATTACGATCCGTATCAGGTTAAAACAGCAATATTTGCCAATGCCGTTTTTTCAATTATTTTTTGGGAGATTGTTTATCAGGTAAAAATTAGAATACAGAAATAACATAAATAGATTACATGTCCTTGTCATACGTTAGACGCACTGCTGTGCGTCTCTACAAAAATCTTTATGTAAAATAAACATGGGCAATATCTCCAATCTAAATCCGTAGAGGCGCACAGCAGTGCGTCTACATTCCTATTTTAATTTAAAATTCCTTAAATTTAGTATCAGAAAAATTTTAGTAGTTAAAATAAATCTAATTTTTAAAAAACTAATCTTATGAAAACTAAAAAAATATGGGCCAATTTAGGCGTCGAAGATCTGCAGCGAACAACCAAATTCTATAGTGAATTAGGATTTAAACCAAACGGAACAAATACTGAATTGACAAGTTTTATGTTTGGAGAAGATAATTTTATCATTCATTTTTTTGTAAAAGAAAGATTTAAATGGGCTGTTAACGATGAAGTAGCCGACTTGAAACATGGAAATGAAATTATATTTTCGATCTCGGCCGACAGTACAGATGAAGTTCATCAATGGCTGCTGGCTGTTAAAAATGCAGGCGGAGCAATTTTTGCCGAACCGCAAAGTTTTGAAAAAGGATATTTCTTTGGATTTTCTGATCCCGATGGTCATAAATTTAATGTTTTACATTGGCCGGACTGAGAAACTAAAAACTTCTTGTTGGCTCACCTAGAATGAGCGGTAAATTCACGTCAGTATGCCAATTAAACCCTGCTCTGCACATTTACACACATCTGTACAATAAATCAAAATAAAAGACATCTAACTATTTTGGTTGTAAGGATAAAATATTTGTATTATATTTATGACAAAAAAAACATTAAATTCACATCATTAAAATCAGCAGAATACTATCAATCTATTTCTAACATTTAACTTTTTACAAATTAAAAATGAAAAGAGAAAATTCAATTGATATAGTACGAGGAATTGTAATGATAATTATGGCATTAGACCACGTTCGTGATTTAATGCATGTTGACGCTATCACTCAAAGTCCAACCGATTTAGCAACTACAACTCCTTTGCTGTTTTTTACGCGTTGGATTACACATTTGTGCGCTCCAACTTTTGTTTTCCTGGCAGGAACTTCCGTCTATCTTTCCCTGAAAAGCAAAAACAATATACAAGAAGTAAGACAACATCTCATTAAAAGAGGTTTTTGGCTGATATTTCTCGAATTTACGGTTGTCAATTTTGGTTTATTTTTTGACATTGGTTTTCATAATTTATTGTTTCAAGTCATAGCCACAATAGGTTTTGGGTTTGTTATTTTAGGCTTACTTTTAAAAATACCCGCAAAACAATTAGGAATTACGGGACTTATTATCTTTTTTTGTCATAATCTTTTACCCCTTATCCCATTTAGCGAAGGATCGGTTTTAAAAGCCGTTTTAACTCCATTTTTTAGTCCAATTGCGGTTCCGCTTTTTGCCGGAAAAGTTTTTGTTATGGGTTATCCGCCAATTCCGTGGTTAGGAATTATGTTAACCGGATTTGGTTTTGGAAGGTATTTTGAAATGGCAAAAGAAGAAAGAAAAAAAGAATTTATAAAATTCGGTTTTGGCGCCTTAGTATTATTTATTATACTGCGATTTATTAATATTTATGGAGATCCTGCATTATGGACATCCCAAAAAGATTCGGTTTTTACATTTCTTTCCTTTATGAATGTTACTAAATATCCCCCTTCCCTTCTATATTGTCTGGTTACTTTAGGTATTATGCTTTTACTTCTTGCCTTTGCTGATCAGTTTAATAACAAAATTAAAAAAGTGACTGTTGTTTACGGAAAAGTGCCTTTGTTTTATTTTATCATTCATTTTTATCTAATTCATACTATAACACTCATAATGCTTTTTGCACAAGGGTTTGATTGGTCACAACTCGAATTTGCAACCGGAACTTTTGGCAGACCCAAAAACATAGAAAGCGGATTACCGCTCTGGGGAATTTATTTAATTTGGATAAGTATTGTAATTATTCTTTATAAACCTTGCATTTGGTATGGAGACTATAAAGCAAAAAAAACAAACTGGTGGCTTCGATATATCTAGAGTTATTTCTTTTTTTCTTTTTTTTTATGTTGTATAAATCTCAATTTCTTATAAAAAATAAACGTCTAATCTAGCCCCGATAGAGCCGGTATCCTCGCAGTCCCGATGGATATCGGGACGAAGAGATAAAGGCGAAAGCGGGACAGGTGGCTATTATGGAAACAAAACTTCTGCTCCTTAAATTTTAAAATGATATTTCTCTTACAACTGAATTAATCTAAAACCGATATATTTACAGCTGAAAAATCAATTGGTCTTAGGATGAAAAAAATTACTTTACTTTTTTCTGTTTTACTTATGCTCTTTTATTCGTGTGGCGTAAAAACCACGCAATCAATGTTAAGCGACGGGAATTACGACGGAGCAATCGACCGCGCTGTCGAAGCTTTGAAAACAAAAAAAGATTCGAAAGGAAAACAGGATTATGTTTATTTGCTTGAAGAAGCGTTTGCGAAAGCAAAAGACAGGGATTTGCGTAATCTTGAAGTGATGATAAAAGAGGGTAATCCTGCAAATTCTGAGCGTATTTATAATACGTATCTGCAATTGAATAACCGTCAGGAAAAAATAAGGCCTTTATTGCCGCTGCCATTATTGAAGCAGGGTAAAAATGCCAGTTTTCCGTTTGATAATTATTCAGATCAGATTGTGAGCAGCAAAAATGCGCTTTCTAAATATTTATATGAAACTTCTTCGGTGCTTTTAAAATCAAAAAACAAAATGGATTTTAGACAGGCGTATGATAATTTATTATATCTGGAAAGTATTAATCCGGGATATAAAAATGCCAAAAAACTGATGGAAGACGCACAGTTTAAAGGGACTGATTTTGTGGATATTTATGCTAAAAATGAAACCAATATGGTGATTCCGAAACAGCTTCAGGATGATTTACTGGACATTAAAACTTACGGATTAAACGATAAATGGACAGTTTACCATAGTGCTAGACAAAAAAATATTGTTTACGATTACAGTTTAATTGTAAATTTTATACAAATTAATATTTCGCCTGAGCAAATTAAAGAAAAAGAATTCATCAAGGAAAAACAGATAAAAGATGGTGTAAAAACGCTTTTAGACAGCCGTGGAAGGCCTGTAAAAGATAGTTTGGGCAAGGAAATAAAAGTAGACAACTACCGAATGCTTCGCGCTAATGTGTATGAGTTCAGGCAATTTAAATCTTGCCAGGTAACTGCTAAGGTTGATTTTGTCGATTTGAAAACAAATCAATTGGCACAAACGTTTCCTATTACAAGTGAATTTGTTTTTGAGAATATTTATTCGACTTACAAAGGAGATAGAAATGCTTGCGAGGATAGTTATATTTCTTATTTTAACAAACGCGCAGTGCCTTTTCCGAACAACGAACAAATGGTTTACGATACTGGAGAAGATTTAAAAGCGAGGCTTAAAGATATTATTGTGAAAAATAAATTTAGGGGTTAATTAATGATTACCAAGCAAGGTGATAACAATTAAACCCAAATACAATTAAAAATAAATGCTAAAAAAATTATTACCCTTTGAAGAATTAGTTTACCGTTCGACATTTACCAAAGAAGAATTAGTTGCGCATCTTCAAAATGAAATTGAAGCCGAAAAATCTTTTGGTCTTGGTGCCAACAGATTTTCTTATTCTAAGCCATATATTGGTAAAGTTTATCAAAATCGATTTGAAATTAAAAAAGCGATAAACTACCGAAACTCATTTTTACCTGTGATCAAAGGTGAAATTACAGATGACATCAATGGTTCGAAAATAAATATCAAAATGGGTTTGATTGATTTTGTAAAAGCCTTTATGATTCTTTGGTTAGGCGGCGTTTCTATTGCTTGTTTAGCGGTATTGTATAATATAATATTCGGAGAGGGTTTAAATTCTGAAACCGGAATATTTATGCTAATTCCGTTTTTTATGCTCATAGTAGGAATTGTAATGGTCTCTTTTGGTTTTAAATTTGAAAGCAGAAAAAGCATAATTGACCTGGAAGAAATTTTAAAGGCAAAAATAGTACAGTGATAAAAAACTCTAATAATGAAAACCTTAGAAGAAAATAAACTCGACAATCCCGTTTGGCATTCTTTATCAGAAACCCATAAAGGATTTGCGATTGATTACGGAAACACCAAATTTTATAATCCTGATTATTGTCCATTTGGCGGTTTTATCGATTCTGAAAATATTGCTGGTGCAATCGATCATTATTCCACTTTAAACAATAACTTTTTTATAGTAGGTGAAAAACCTGAAATCTCTGATGCTGTAAAAATTACCAAAGAATTAGTTTGTCTTCAGATGATTATTTACGAGAAAATTGGGCTTTCTATTGATACTGAAATTGTAAGACTAACAGAAATTCATAATGAAGAATTATGTGCTTTGGTGAATTTGGTGCAGCCGGGATATTTTAAAAATAAAACACCTTTATTGGGAAATTATTTCGGAATTTTTAAAGAAAATCAATTAGTTGCCATTACGGGTGAACGCATGAAAATGAATGATTTCACCGAAGTCAGCGCGATCGTTACGCATCCAGATCACACCGGAAAAGGCTATGCAAAACAATTGATTACGCATGTTGTAAATGCTATTTTTGAAGAAAATAAAACTCCGTTTCTGCACGTTGTTGAAAGTAATATTGGAGCTATTAAACTTTATGAAAAACTAGGTTTTGTAACAAGACGAAAAATGAGTTTGTGGAATATTACAAAGTAATTAAATTAAGTATTGACATTTTAATCCTAACTTTGATTTCAAAATTTCAGTACCTATTCAAATAAAACAAATGAACAAAATCTTAATTTTCTCTTTCTTTATTTTCTCATTAACGATTTTTGGGCAAAAAAATAAATCAACAGCAACAACAAAACCCTTTGTATTAGGTGTAATTGAAGAAATTGATTCTAAAGAATTAGGAGAAAAAAGAATTATAAACATTTATTTACCTGAAGGTTACAATCCTGCAGATGCTGTAAAATATCCTGTAATTTATTTATTGGACGGTTCGGCAAATGAAGACTTTATTCATATCGCCGGTTTGGTACAATTTAATAGTTTCGAATGGGTCAATAAGGTTCCAAAATCAATTGTTGTGGGAATTGCAACAGTAGATCGCAGGAGGGATTTTACTTTTCCAACTACAATTGAAAAAGACAAAGAAGCCTATCCGACATCTGGCCATTCAGATAATTTTATTTCTTTTATTGAAAAAGAATTACAGCCTCTTATCGAAAAAAAATACAGGACCAATAACTCGAAAACTATAATCGGTCAATCATTAGGCGGATTATTAGAAACTGAAATCTTATTTACAAAACCATCCCTTTTTAATAAATATATCATCATAAGCCCAAGTATATGGTGGGATAATGGCTGTATATTAAATGATGATCAGTTGCCTTTGCTGGCCCTTTTTAAACAGCCTATCGATATTTATATTGCAGTGGGTAATGAAGGAATTACACCAACTGAAATACCGAGAGTTATGGAAGATGATGCTAGTTTCTTAGCTGACAAAATCATGTGTGTTGAAAATAAAAATATAAACGTACATTTTGAATATCTCCCTTTCGAAAACCATGGTACTATATTACATCAGGCTGTTTCTAATGCTTTTAGAGTTTTGTATCCAAAAGAAAATAAAGAATAAGCAAACCTTGTAAAAACTTATAAATAGTGTAAAAAAATATTTTTTATATCTTTGCACAGATAAATCAACTACTACATTCTATGTGAAATACAATTTCTTTCAGACAATTATAAAAGCAATCTCCTAACAGTTTGCTCATTTGTTTATTCTTTAAAGAAAGAAATTATGCTTATTTTACAAAACATTTCATATTTACATACGAATAGAGATTTGCTATTCGACAAAATTACTTTTACTGCCAATAAGCAGGAAAAAATCGCTTTGATTGGCAACAATGGTGTTGGCAAATCGACCTTACTAAAAATTATTTCGGGCGAATTACAGCCTTATGAAGGTTTGCTCAAAGCCGATGCAAAACCCTATTATGTACCTCAGATTTTTGGGCAGTTTAATCATTTAACAATTGCCGAAGCTTTGCAAATTGATGATAAACTCAATGCTCTAAAAGAAATTCTTAACGGTAATGTAACCGAAGAAAATCTGGAAATCCTGAACGACGACTGGACAATTGAAGATCGCTGCAATGAAGCTTTGCAATACTGGCAATTGCAGGATTTAGATTTATCTCAAAAATTGGAAACACTGAGCGGCGGGCAAAAAACAAAGATTTTCCTCGCCGGAATTTCAATTCATCAGCCGGAACTTATTTTACTCGATGAACCAAGTAATCATCTCGATTTTGAAGCGCGAACATTATTGTACCGTTTCATTCAAAACTCTTCGACTACTTTATTGATTGTAAGTCACGACAGGAAATTATTGAATCTTTTAAACACGGTTTACGAATTAACCAAACACGATATTACGATTTATGGCGGAAATTATGATTTTTATGCAGAGCAAAAACAAATAGAAAACAACGCTCTAAATCAGGATATTCATAGTAAAGAAAAGGCTTTACAAAAAGCGAAAGAAAAGGAACGCGAAACACTTGAACGCCAGCAAAAACTAGATGCACGCGGAAAAAAGAAACAGAAAAAAGCCGGAGTTTCCAGAATTATGATGAATACTTTACGCAATAATGCCGAGAACAGTACCTCAAAAACAAAAAGCATGCATGCTGAAAAAATTGGCGGAATTTCTGGAGAATTACAAGAATTGCGTTCGGGTTTGCCTGAAATTGATAAAATAAAATTTGGTTTTGATAATGCCAAACTTCATAAAGGAAAAATACTTTTTACTGCTACTGATATTAATTACAGCTACAATAATGAATTGCTTTGGAAAGAGAATTTAAACTTTCAAATTTTAAGTGGCGATCGTTTTGCTTTGAAAGGAAAAAACGGTTCAGGAAAAACAACTTTGATTAAAATTATTACCGAAAAATTAACTCCTAAACAAGGAACTGTTTACAAAGCAGAATCAACAATAGTTTATATCGATCAGGATTATTCTTTGATTGATAACCAGCTTACAATTTATGAACAGGCAGAAAAATTCAATAATTCTGGTTTACAGGAACATGATATACGAATGCGATTGAATCGGTTTTTGTTTTCGCAAAATGATTTAGAAAAATCATGTAGTGCTTTGAGTGGTGGAGAAAAAATGCGTTTGATGCTTTGCTGTTTAACCATAAGCAATCAGGCACCGGATATTATTATTTTAGATGAACCAACCAATAATTTAGATATTCAGAATATCGAAATTCTGACTCAGGCAATTAATGAATATCAGGGAACTTTAATCGTTGTTTCGCATGACGAATATTTTTTGGAACAAATTGATATTCAGAATACAATTGAACTTAATTAAAAATTGAGAATTAAAAATTAAAAGTTTCAGGAATCGTCATCTTATCTTTTCATATCGACTTTCCACATTGTATAAAGCTATGTTTCTATGTGTAAAATTAATTGCATTCAAAGTGGGTTAATTTTTTAAATTTGTTTAAAACAATCAACCTAAAACTATTAATCATGACACAAAATAAAGAAACCGTAAACGAATATATGGCCGCTTTCAGAGTGAGCGATCATGAAAGAATTCTGGCTTGCCTTAGCGATGATATTGTTTGGGAAATGCCCGGAATTTATCAGCATGTTGGCAAAAAAGCTTTTGACAAGGAAATTGAAAATGAAAATTTTGTTGGAAGCCCCATTATTCACATTGTAAAACTGATTGAAGAAAACAATGTTGTAATTGCAGAAGGTTCTGTTCAGGGAAGCATGAAAAACGGAGGTCTTCTGGATGCTGTTTTTTGTGATGTTTTTGAAATGGAAAACGGCAAAATAAAAAAACTGACTTCGTATTTAATGTCGAAGAATGCTAGTTTGAAGTTTGAATAAAAGAGCTGAAGTATTAATCTCGCAAAGTCACGAAAGTATGTTTCACGCAGATTTAAAAAGATTTAAGCAGATTTTTTTTAAATTAAATCTGCTCTAATCTGTAAAATCTGCGTGAAAAATTCTTTTAATTAAATCAGCGTGAAACAAACTGTGAGGGACTTCTCCCGAAGCCTCGGGACGCTCAGTCTGACAAAACGGTCGAAAAAAAATCTAAAATCAACAACCTAAAATCAACAATCTAAAATCTAAAATCATCCAAGCCATCCATCACGGTCTAAACTTCTGTATTGAATCGCTTCTGCAATATGTCCCGGAATAATTTGTGGCGAAGCATCAAGGTCTGCGATTGTTCTGGCAACTTTCAGGATTCTGTCATACGCTCTTGCAGAAAGATTTAGTCTTTCCATTGCTGTTTTTAATAATTGTTTTGATTGTTCGTCAAGAGCGCAAAATTCCCTGATTTGTTTGGTATTCATTTGCGCATTGTAATGAATGTTTGGAAACGCTTCGAAACGAAGTGATTGAAGTTCGCGAGCGGCAGTTACACGTTTTCTGATTTCGACACTGCTTTCTGCTTTTCTGTCGTCTGATAATTTTTCGAAAGGAACGGGCGTTACTTCAATATGAATATCGATTCGGTCTAATAAGGGACCCGAAATTTTGCTCATATAACGCTGCATTTCGTGTGGCGAAGATGTATTTGGCATACTCGGATCATTAAAAAATCCACTCGGACTCGGGTTCATACTCGCCACCAACATAAACGATGACGGATAGGTTACGGTAAATTTTGCTCTCGAAATCGTTACTTCACGATCTTCCAACGGCTGACGCATTACTTCGAGAACATCTCGTTTAAATTCCGGCAATTCATCCAAAAACAAAACACCATTGTGCGCCATCGAAATTTCGCCAGGCTGCGGATAACTCCCACCTCCTACCAAAGCGACATTCGAAATAGTATGATGCGGACTACGAAATGGTCTTTGATTCATTAAACCAACTTCTTTTAATTTTCCGGCAACGCTATGAATTTTAGTGGTTTCGAGTGCTTCACGCAACGTCATTGGCGGTAAAATACTCGGCAATCTTTTGGCCAGCATTGTTTTTCCGGCTCCCGGCGGACCAATCAAAATAATGTTATGACCTCCTGAAGCCGCAATTTCCATACAGCGTTTTATACTTTCTTGTCCGCGAACATCAGAAAAATCAAATTCAGGAAAATCTAATGTTTTATAAAATTCGGTTCTGGTATCTATTACGGTTGGTTCAAGCGTTCCTCTTCCTTCAAAAAAATCAATTACTTCTTGTAAGTTTTCGACTCCGTAAACATCTAATCCTGCTACTATTGCGGCTTCTTTTACATTTTGCTTTGGCAGAAAAAATCCTTTAAAACCTTCTTCTTTGGCTTTTATGGCAATGGGCAAAGCACCGGTTATAGATTGTAAACTTCCGTCTAATGAAAGTTCTCCCATAATAACATATTGCTCTACTTCGGGCGCTTTTATCTGATCTGACCCCACCAAAATTCCAATGGCTAATGGCAAATCATACGCTGAACCTTCTTTTCGCAAGTCGGCGGGCGCCATATTAATCGTTATTTTTTTTCCCGGAAGACTTAGTCCATTATTTTTAAGAGCGGCTGCAATTCTAAAACTGCTTTCTTTTATGGCGTTGTCCGGTAATCCAACTAAATGATAACCAATCCCTTTATCCATATGAACCTCCACAGTAATGGTTGTGGCTTCTACTCCAAAAACGGCGCTTCCGTAAACTTTAATCAGCATAATATTTCTTTCATTAAATATTTTTAAAACTAATTAAAAATATTTAATTTATAGCTTTTTTACTACAAATATTATCGATATTAATAAATAACACTTTCTTGTGTAACTATTAATATTATTTCTAAAATGCAGTTGTAATGAAATAACAAAAAGTTTTAAATCTACTGAGAACATAAGTCGCTTTTTAATACTTATCTAACAGCCATAAATCCACTTAACATTTTAATTTTTTCAAAATAATTATCCCAATCTTTTTTTGATGGATTTTTTCGACTCGGAACTGATCCATCATCGTATAAATAAATTCTAAAAATTTTTCCATCTGAATCATAATGTATCATATTTTCAGAACCAGCTATTTCTTGCAATTTTTTATCAGTTAATTTGCTATACTTAGCATAAATAGGCTTTTCAGTTTCGCCTTCTGTAATACTCGTAGAATCCATATTTATAATTTTATTCCATCCCAAAGGCATATATTCCCTATTAAATGCAGTCCACTCATTATTTGAATTTCTATGAATGCCATAAGGTAAATTAATTCTGAAAAAATCTGATAGAGCCATAATTGTTAGTTTTTAAGTTTACCCTAAATTAAGCTATTTTCTAAAATTAATCCATTCCAATATAACCAGAAAAAGATTAGTTTTCAACAAAATAATATATATTTGAATAAACATTAAAAGCAAAAAAATGGATACTTCTACTATCGCTAAAATTATCTTCGGATTTATTGGTACAATTTCAGTTTCTAGTACTGTATTATGGTTTTTTACAAATAAAGCTTCTGAGTTTTTAGCAAAACAATATCAAGAAAAAGTAAGTCACAATTTTGAAAAAAAACTTGAGGCATATAAAATTGAATTAGATGTTTTAAAAGCAACCACCTTAAAATATAATGACAAGCAATTTGAACTATATCTTGATTTATGGAAAAGATTACAGGAATTAAAATTTGCCTGTAATGATTTATGGGAGGAAGCATCAAAGTCTAACTTAAATAAGTTTGCAATTGCACTCTCAAGTACACACCAACAAATTGAAATTAGTTCAATTTTGATTGAAGATATTCACTATGATGAACTAGTGAAGATTATTACAACATTCCAAGAATATGATTCAGGAAAAGGCAGATTAATAAAAGCTTATAAAAGCATAGATTTAAATAGAAGAAATATTATACCAAACAATCATCTAGAAAGAGATGTAAATGAATACCAAATCAATGAAATGATTGAATACAATAGAGTCAGAAAAGATAGATGTATAGCGATTATTGAAGAAATGAAATCAAGTATAAAAGAATTAATTAAAGGAAAAAAAGAGTAATAACTTAAAGTTTAAATATGACCCCAGAAATTTACATTTCAATATTAGGTGCCATTTCAGCAATTCTAGTTTCTTTCATCGGTGCATTTTTAGTTAATAAGAACAATATAATTCTTCAAACAAAGAAATTAAAAGAAGAACATTATGTTGCCTATATAGAAGCATTACATTATCTAGCGGGAAATAATTATGACAGCAATGCCACTGAAAAATATGTATTCGCAAGGAATAAAATTTTTATAATTGCAAGTGAAGAAGTAGTAATAAAAATGATTAAATATGAAGAGGAAGCTGTGGGAAAACAAAATAATTTACACGATAAATATTTAACAGAACTTATTAAAGAAATAAGAAAAGATTTGAAAATTAATGATAAAAATTTCCCTAGAATTTATCTCCGAAAAGCATAAATAAAAATTTCACTTATAGACTTAATAAGCAAAAAAAATAAGTATTTTTGAAGATTTTTTTTCAAACAACACATTAAAGCATCGCAAATTTCATTACAAGAAATAAGCATTAAAATTCCAACCCAATTTGGTTTTTAATTCCCTCCACAATCTTACTCAAATCCAGACTATTTTGATGCGACCAAAGTTTACTTTCTATCTGATTGTTTCTAATGCAGTTATGACATTCTATGGCTTCGTACGAATATCCTTTTCCTAAATTCGGAAAACTAAAAGCAGTTTCTTTTTCTTCTTTAATAATAGCATATCCATCTGCCATAAACCATGGCGAGTTGAGTTCGATTCTTCCTTTTGTTCCCGCAATTACGGCTTTCATATCAGATTCTGAAACTATTGAAGTATGCAAAATGGCTTGTGCATTTTCAAATTCTAAAATTATGGATGTCTGCAAATCAATTCCGTTTTCGTGAAAAATAGATTTGGCAAATGTAGTTTTTGGAATTCCACACATTATATAAGAGAGAAATAAAGGATAGACGCCAACATCAAAAAGAGCTCCTCCTCCACTTTGTTTATCAAATAACCGACTTCCCGGTATTTCATTTCCAATAAAATTAAAATCGGCTTTAAGGTATTTTACCTCTCCAATTTCTCCATTTTTCACTTTTGCCAAAGCATCCTGAACAGACGGAATAAATCGTGTCCAGAAAGCTTCCATAAAAAATTTATTGTGTTTTTTTGAAGCTTCAGTCATTCGAACAGCATCATTATATGAAAGTGCCATTGGCTTTTCGCATAAAACATGTTTTCCGTTTTCTAATGCTTTAATAGAAAGTTCTGCATGAGAATTATGGGGAGTGGCGATATATATAATGTCTACATTTTTATCTGCAAAAAGAGCATCGTAAGAATCGTAGGCTTTTGGGCAGTTGTATTTTTGTGCAAACGCATTTGCATTGTCCTTATTTCGGGAAGCTACGGCAACTAATTCGGCATCTTCAAGCAATTGTAAATCTGTAGCAAACTGATTGGCAATGTTTCCTAAACCTATAATTCCCCATTTAATTTTCTGAATTTCCATTCTTAAGTTTTAATTATAAAAAATGTTAAAAAGATCAAATATACATCATCAACATAAAAAATAAGACGATTTTCGGCAATAATCCATGTGTTTCAATCATAAAAAATTAATAAAAAAACAGGAAAAGTATGTAAATTCTCAAATCAGACTAAAAAAATGTTGCCAAATTGTAAATTTTAAGTCCGTTTTAACAAATACATTCAAAACTGAGGGGGTTAAAATGAAATATTAACAAAAATTAAACATTAGACTCTATTTTTTATAGGGGTGTTGATTGATTTTATATTTTTATCAAAAATTTAAAACTAAATAACTATGCGAAAAATTATTTTAAGCGTGATTCTTATCACGATTTTATTACTATCTATTTTTTCTATCTCATTTGTTACTGAATCAAAAACATTAGGCGCTCACGTTGTTGAACTAAAACTAGATACAGGTGATACTGCATGGATGGTTGTTGCAACTGCGTTTGTATTATTAATGACTCCGGGATTAGGATTTTTCTATGGAGGAATGGTAGGAAAGAAAAACGTAATCAGTACTATGCTTCAAAGTTTCATGGCAATGGTAATTGTTACTGTACTTTGGATAGTAATTGGATTCGGATTGTGTTTTGGACCATCAATTGGTGGTTTCATCGGAAATCCTTCATCAAATATATTTTTTCAGGGAGTAAGCGCGAATACCGCCTGGGAGTTGGCACCAACAATTCCGATGATTCTTTTTGCTTTATTTCAGGCAAAATTTGCTATTATCACTCCTGCATTAATAACTGGAGCTTTTGCAGAGCGTGTTCGTTTCTGGGCTTACTTATTGTTCATGGTTTTATTTATCATATTTATATACGCTCCATTATGTCACATGACTTGGCATCCTGACGGATTGTTTTTTGGATGGGGAGTTCTTGACTTCGCTGGTGGTACTGTAGTACACATGAGTGCTGGTTGGGCTGCTTTGGCCGGAGCAATCTTTTTAGGAAAACGTAAAGTTCAAAAAGTAAACCCTGCCAGAATTACTTATGTATTATTAGGTACAGGTTTATTATGGTTTGGATGGTTTGGATTTAATGCAGGTTCTGCTGTTGGAGCCGGAAGTCTTGCTGCTCAGGCTTTAGGAACTACTACAATTGCCGCTGCTTCTGCTGCTATGGCTTGGGTTTTCCTTGACAAAATATTAGGTCACAAATTATCTGCTATGGGTGCTTGTATTGGTGCTGTAGTTGGTTTAGTTGCGATCACACCAGCAGCTGGTTTCGTAAGCATACCCCACGCTTTAGCAATTGGTATCATTGCCGCTGTAATTAGTAACCTTGTAGTGAGTAAATTCCCTAAAGGAAAAATTGACGATGCTCTTGACGTTTTCGCTTGTCACGGTGTTGGAGGAATGGTAGGAATGTTATTAACTGGAGTATTTGCTTCTAACACTGTAAATTCAGTTGTTGGTGACAACCAAGGTTTAATCTTTGGTGATGCTACATTATTCTTAACACAATTAAAAGCATTGGTACTTGTTTCTGTATTTGCTTTCGTAGGTTCATACATTTTATTCTTCGTTGTAAATAAAATTACTCCTCTAAGAGTTACTGAAGAAAAAGAAGAATTAGGATTAGACATTTCTCAACACGGAGAATACTTATAGTAATCAATTTCCAAAACCAAAAAACAAAACTAACCAAAAAAAAGCGCTCTTATTCAGAGCGCTTTTTTGATTTATTTTAGATCGCAGATTTTAGATTAAAATAGAAGTCTTTCATCTATTCTCTTTCATCTATTCTCTTTATTCTATTCTCTTTATTCTATTCTCTTTATTCTATTCTCTTTATTCTATTCTCTTTATTCTTATTTAAAATTAGAAATCCCTTGTTTCAGCCAAACCAAATATTCTTCGGTACTCACATAACTAATTGTTGGTTTTGTATCGTTTAGATTTTTTCCTTCTAAGTCAGTTATAATGTATAAAGGCTGAGTATTCGTTTTATATTTTGAGATCATAAAATCGGTCCATTTGTCGCCAACAGTTATAATTTTATCTCCTGCGGCTGTTACAAATTGTTCTTCTTTTGGCAATTCGCGTTTATCATCAACATAAAGAGAAATCAGTACAACATCATTTTTTAAGATTGGCAAAATTCTTTCGTCAGACCAAACATTGTTTTCCATCTTTCTGCAATTTACACAGGCATATCCTGTAAAATCAAGCATGATTGGTTTATTGATTGATTTTGCAAAAGCTACACCATCTTCGTAATCATGAAAAACCATAATTCCGTGTGGGCCTAACTCTGCTCCTTCTGGTAATCCTTTTTCAGAAACAATACCGTTACCTGCTCCTCCAGAACCTCCAAATCCAAGCGGACTTTCACTATATGTCTGAGGCGGTGGAAAAGCGCTTATCAATTTCAAAGGTGCTCCCCAAAGTCCCGGAATTAAATAAATTGTAAAAGTCAAAACAATCAATCCGAAAGATAATCTTCCAACTGAAATATGATTCGACGGACTATCGTGTGGTAATGTAATTTTTCCGAAAAGATAAAAAGCCAAAGTTCCAAAAATGGCAATCCAGATCGCTAAGAAAACTTCTCTTTCTAGTAAATGCAATTGCAGCACCAAATCGGCATTTGATAAAAATTTGAATGCTAAAGCCAATTCTAAAAATCCTAAAACTACTTTAACAGTATTCAGCCATCCGCCCGATTTTGGTAATGTATTTAACCAACCCGGGAACATCGCAAACAACATAAACGGTAAAGCCATTGCAGATGAAAATCCTAACATTCCAATAACTGGTGCGATTCCTCCATTTGAAGCTGCTTCAACCAATAACGTTCCCACAATTGGTCCTGTACATGAAAATGAAACAATTGCAAGAGCCAAAGCCATAAACAATATTCCAATAATTCCGCCTCTGTCTGCTTGCTGATCTGCTTTATTTGCCCATGAATTTGGCAGCATAATTTCGAAAGCTCCCAAAAATGAAACCGCAAAAACAATCAATAAAACAAAGAATATCAAGTTAAACCAAACATCTGTAGACAAAGCATTTAAGGCATCTGCACCAAATACTTTAGTAACAATTAAGCCTAATATTACATAAATAGCAATAATCGAAAGTCCGTAAATAATCGCATTTCTAATACCTTTCGCCCTGCTTTTACTTTGTTTTGTAAAGAAACTTACTGTCATTGGAATCATTGGAAACACACAAGGCGTTAACAATGCCGCAAACCCTGAAATAAAAGCAATAAAAAAGATTGACCACAAACTTCTTGAAGATGCCGGTGCAGGAATTTCTTCTTTTGAAGTTGCAGCAACTTCTGTTTTAACTGTTTCTTTTTTAGCTTTTTCTACCGAAGCTGATAAAGTATCCACAACCAAAGCCGGAACTTTTGTTTCGTCTAATTTTGATTCTGTTATCGCAGGAACGGCATCCATTTTAAAAGTGGAAGGAACGCTGATTGAGAATTTTTTATTAGAATTGATACAAACTTCTTTACAAACCTGAAAATCAAAATCAACATCGACTGTTTTTAAATTCGGATTTATAATCTTAATTTCCTGCTCGATATGTGCTTTTCCTTCAAAGAAAGTTTCATTTACGCCAAAAACGTCATTAAAAGCCGTTCTGGTTTTTCCTTCTTTGGCTTTGCCAATTAATTCGTAGTTGCCTTTTTGATTTTTAAAGACAATCTCCAACGCAAGCGGACCTCCTTCCGGAGTAAATTGCGAGTACATATGCCAGTCTTTTTCAATAGTACCATCAAAAATTAAAACGGCGTTATTGCCTTTTTTTTCAATTTTAGATGTCCATTTTACCGGTTCTAAAATTTGAGCATTACTATTTGCAAAAGCAAAAATGAAAAATAACAAAAAAACAATGGTTTTATTCCAGACACTTTTTGATATTGAAGCTTGATGGGATTGAGTAAAGTTCATTATTGTAATTCTATTTTAAGTATTTTATTAGTGGTATTTTCTATTTTAAAACGTTCGTCCTGCCTAATCCCTACAACCCAAACAATTTGATTATCGGAAGATAAAATCCAGGTTTTTTCTTTTTCAATAAGCGACAATTTCTCATCTTTAAAAAGTTTGCTTACTTTTTTAGATTGGCCATTCATACCAAAAGGATGAAAAACATCTCCCTCATTCCATTTACGTAAAACCAAAGGAAACTGGATTTTTTCGGCGTCCACAAAGATAGACTTATTTGAATCTATTGTAATGTCATCTACATGACAAAGCTTCAATTTTAAGGGAAAATTAACGTCTTCTTCATTTTCATTGATTTGATATTCTTCTGTTTCGCCTTCTTCATAAATCGGACTCAAAATCAAGGTATTTCTATTTTTTAACAGCCTAAATTCTGCAGCAAAAACCTGTTTACCAGATTGACCATCAACCAAATCATAAATATCATTCCAAGCCACAAAACCAAATTCGTTGAGCCATTGGTACAAATAAGACTTGTAATTGGGTAATTTTTTAAGCTGATTTAAATCAAAATGAATATCATCGCCGACCTCTTTCGCCACTTGCTGATAAATCATAATCGAAGCATCTTCAACCATTTCTTTCGATTCCTGCAAATACGACTGTGACTTTTGAAAAGCATTCAAAAAGTTGGGATTGATTTCTTTCAAAATCGGAACCAAATCATGACGGATTTTATTTCGCATGTATTTATTCGACGCATTGCTGCTGTCTTCGCGCCATTCTATGTTATTTTCTTCGGCGTATTTCAGGATTTCTTCTCTCGAAAAAGGCAAAAGCGGACGTATAATTTTATCATTCTGTTCCGGAATTCCGATTAAACCATCCAATCCCGTTCCGCGCGTTAAATTGATAATGAACGTTTCGAGATTATCATCGGCATGATGAGCGGTAAAGATATAGTCGAAATTTTCGGTTTCCAAAAGTTCATAAAACCAGCTATAACGCAATTCACGTGCTGCAACTTGCGTAGAAAGTTTATAATCTTTTGCAAAAGCCTCAGTATCAAACTGAGTTGTAAAAATTGGAATATTATTTTGATCGCAGTAGTTTTGAATGAAGTCCTGATCGCCAAAACTTTCTAATCCGCGAAGTTGAAAATTACAATGCAAAACTGCAATTTGATAAGGCAATTGCTGAAATAAATGCAGCAAAACCATACTGTCTAAGCCGCCGCTGACGGCAAGAAATATTTTTTTTCCTTCCAAAAATGGAAATCTTGAAACGATATGATTTTGAAAATTTGAAAACATTTGATAAATGTAAAAAATTAAATTCTATACTTTATGAAAAACTATATTAGTAAATCGGCCACGAATTCACGAATTTTAAAATATTAATTCGTGAATTTGTGGCTAACTCTTATCTTAAAACTTCATGCATTGCCTTAGCTTTCAACAAACATTCTTCGTATTCTTTTTCGGGAATGGATTGCGATGTAATAGCGCTTCCTACTGAAAATGAAACGTATTGATTTTCCTGATTGTACAAAATACTTCTGATTACGACATTAAAATCAAAATCACCATCCGGAGTAAAATACCCAACGGCTCCACTATACAAACCACGTTTGGTTTCTTCCAGATTTTCGATAATTTTCATTACCGAAATTTTTGGTGCGCCCGTCATACTTCCCATTGGGAAAGTGGTTCTTAAAACATCAATTGGTGAATATTGCGGATCCAATTTTGAAGTTATGGTCGAAATCATTTGATGCACCTGCAAAAACGAATAAATCTTGCAAAGCTCCACAACTTCAACCGAACCTTTTTGCGCTGTATGCGATAAATCATTGCGAACCAAATCGGTAATCATGATATTTTCTGCACGTTCTTTTGCATCTGATTCCAGAAATTGTTTTGATTTTTCATCTTCAATCGGATCAATAAATCGTTTTGAAGTTCCTTTAATAGGTTGAGAAATTAACTTATCTCCCACTTTTTTCAAATATCGTTCAGGCGATGCTGAAAGCAAATATTGTTTATGATTTTTAAAGAAAACAGAAAATGGTGCTTGTGAGATTTCATTCAGTTTCTGAAATTTTTCAAGCGGATTTATAATCGCATTTTCGGCAAAAAATTCCATACAAAAATTGGCTTCATACATATCCCCTGCGTGAATGTGGTTCAACATTTTTGTTACTTTTTCGATATAAAATTCTTTGTTGATTCTTTGTTCGATCTCTAAAGATTCCTGACTTTTATATTCTAATTTTTCACTTTTAACTATTTCCTCAAAATCTTCTTCAACTTCATCATCACAAAGCAATAAATACTGAATTTCAAGCTGATTTTCTTTCAGTATAAATATTTTTTTGGGCTGAAAGAAAAACAAATCCGGAAAATCCAATCCGTCAAAATTTGTCGATTTTAAATCTTCGACATCATTCTTTAAATCGTATGTTAAGTATCCAAAAAGCCAGTCTTTTGTAGTTTGCTGATATTGTTTCAGGTCTTCAAAAGCATTATGAAAATCGGTTTTTAAAGACGTAAAAGCATCTACCGCCAACATACAATTAAAACTCGAATATTCTTGCGGATACGAATTGCTATCCAAAAAAATGACTTCGCGAAATTGCTGTGACCATGATAGAAGTTGCTGCTTAAACTGCTCTGGATTGGGAATATGTTTATATATGGAAACTCTCAAAAAAGTATAATTTTTAGATTTCAAAATTACGACAAAAAAAATCCTTCAATAAAAGAATACTAAAAAATTATTGGCACACTTTTTAGTATATCGAATTAGCGCGCATTTAACAAAATCTTTTTTTTAACAGAAAATCATCATTAATGAGATTCAAAACTTTATTTATTAATCAACTTTAAAACCTTTTATGAAAACAATTGCACAATTGGGGTTGACAGCCCTGGTAATTATCACATTACTTTTTTCTTGCAAAAAAGCAGATTCTACATCCTCAGCAGATGTAACAGTAGATGCTTCGGCTAAAGAAGATCGCGCAGACGTTGAATCCTCAAAATCTGAATATTCAGAAAGTGATAAAAAACAACAACAAATTCAGGCTGGACAAATTACCGCCGGTGAGTGGAATGATTTAAGTAATTGGTCATTTTGGGAATCTTTAAACGAAAATTCAGAGTTCTCTGAAATGAGTAGTTACTGGAAATACAATCTAAAAGACAGGATTTCTGTAAATGTAAAATCAGATTATGAAAACGTGGTTGATGTACCTGTTTTATTACTTGATTCTCAAAACAATATTATTTGGTCTTCTAGAACAAACAATAAAGGAAATGCCGAATTATGGCCTTCTTTAAACGAAGATAGCCAAGCCGCTACTCAAAATTTAAAAATTAAAATTGGCAATCAGGTATTTCAAAATATTCAAAACTATAATGATAAAAAAATCAATAGATTAGTTTTAAAAAATTACAATGAACCAAATACTAAAGAAAAGAAAATCGACATTGCTTTTATGGTTGATGCAACAGGTTCTATGGGAGATGAAATAGATTATCTGAAAGAAGAATTAACTGATGTTATCTCAAAAGTAAAGCGTAACAATCAAGGCACTATTGTAAATATGGGAGCTGTTTTTTATAGAGATAAAGGCGAAGATTATGTTACTAAAACATCTGATTTTTCGACAGATATTGATGATACTACAGGATTTATCAAAGAACAATATGCAGACGCCGGAGGTGATTTTCCTGAGGCTGTTGAAACAGCTTTAAACGAATCTATTAATGACTTGAAATGGTCTAAAAATGCTACTTCGAGAATTCTTTTTTTAGTATTGGATGCTCCACCTCATTATGACGATCAAATTATTTCAGAAATTCACAGTTTAATCGCAAAAGCAAGTAAAAAAGGCATAACAATTATTCCGATCACTGCTAGTGGCATCGACAAGGAAACGGAGTTTTTAATGCGTTATATGGCAATTGCAACTAATGGAACATACGTTTTTATAACCAACGACAGCGGTATTGGGAACGATCATCTTGTGGCTTCTGTGGGAAATTATCAGGTTGAATCTTTAAATAAGTTAATGGTACGACTTATCAATGAAAGTTTAAAATAGAAATTTCAGGTTTAAAAGCAAATACAATAATTAGCTAAAACTGTTAATAAATCAGCAATTTAATAAGAAAAAATTCATTATATTTGATATAGGATTAAATTAATCCCAAAATAGGATTGTATTGATTATAAAATTCTCAATAAAAATGGCCGAAAAACAGATTTTTGTTTTATTAGAGGATTTTAATTTGTAATGTTTATCAGCAAAATAAATTATATTTTTTTAACCTATCTTAAATCCTAGTATTATGAAAATTGCAACCATTATTATCCGCGTCCTGATCGGTCTTTTATTGCTTTTTGCTTCGATCAGTTATTTTTTCCATCTAATGCCAGAACCAGAAACTACAGGGAATTTTAAAGCCTTTAATGTTGGCTTAATGGCTTCAACTTATCTAATGCCTTTGGCTAAATCAATTGAATTGCTTTGCGGAATTGCATTTGTAACCGGACGTTATGTAACATTAGCAAATATCCTGATCTTACCAATAACGGTAAACATTTTGTTTATCAATTATTTTCTGGCTCCCGAGGGTTTGCCAATTGCGGCACTATTATTCCTTGCTAATTTATTTTTAATTTACAGATACTGGGATAATTACAGAAGTGTTTTTAGAGCATAATTTAATTTTACTCAAACATAAAAAACCCGGCACTTACAATGTCGGGTTTTGTTTTTAATTCCTATCCTGTTTTATGGATCAATTCTAAAACGTATGGGGACCGAAAAAAAATGAATCAAAGGCGATTTTTACCGCAGAGATCGCTAAGTTTTTTTTACTCTTAGCTTTTATAAAAAGGCATCCCGAAGCCTCGGGACGCAAAGCTTTGTATTGATTTAGCTTTGCGAATTTTTTGATTTTCAAAGGTATTCTTAGATTAAAATCTTTGTGTTCTTTGCGGTAAAAATAATTTAGCGTTGACCCTGTTTTACCCAAACCAGTTCAGAAGTGTCGTAACCAATTTCCTGAGCTTTTCTAAGGTAATCTAATTTGATGTTTTCCGGTATTGAAGTTTCTCTTGAAAGTATCCACATATATTTTAGGCTTTCGCCTGCAACAAGTGCATATTTATAATCAGGATCTATCGCAACTACATTATAACCGGAATAAAAAGGACCAAAAAATGAGACCTTAAGCATACCAACGTTGTCCTTTTTGACGAACTTGGCTTTCCCGATGCTTTCTTCCCATTTGTCTTTTTTGACATTATAGCCCTTATTATCAACTTTTATAGTGCCATCTTCGTTGAGCGAATATTCGGCAGTTACATTGTTTAAGTCTTTCTCCCATTTATAATCTAATCTGGCAATTTCATACCATTTTCCCAAATACTTTGCTTTATCAAAATTGGTGACAGCAACAGCTTTTTCTGGAATTTTAGATTTGCAGGAATATAGTAAAAGTGCAATTCCTGCTCCTATTAAAACCGGAGTTATATATCTATTTTTCATGATGTTGTCTTTTTTATAATTATAAAGATAACATCAGAATTACACATCTAATTTACAAAATTTTTCTTCAGGTTTATATTTTTTTAGGCATTAAAATTTGATATAAAATGAAAAACCCGTCAGAAATTAATTCTGACGGGTTTAAAATATGATTTAGGTAAGAAATTATACGTGTATTGCTCTATTTTCTGTTGCTGCCAATGCTGCTTCTTTTACCGCTTCCGCGAAAGTTGGATGAGCGTGGCTCATTCTTGAAATATCTTCTGCAGAAGCTTTAAATTCCATTGCAGTAACCGCCTCAGCAATTAAATCTGCTGTACGTGCTCCAATCATGTGAACTCCTAAAACTTCATCTGTTTTCTCGTCAGCAAGAATTTTTACAAATCCGTCTAAGTCAGCACTTGCTCTTGCACGTCCTAACGCTTTGAAAGGGAAACTTCCAGATTTATATGCAATTCCTTCTGCTTTTAATTGCTCTTCTGTTTTTCCAACTGCTGCAACTTCCGGCCATGTGTAAACTACACCAGGAATTAAGTTATAATCGATATGTGGTTTTTGACCTGCTAAGATTTCAGCAACCATAGTTCCTTCTTCCTCTGCTTTGTGTGCTAACATAGCACCGCGAACAACGTCACCAATTGCATAGATATTTGGAACGTTAGTTTGTAAATGATCGTTTACTTCAACTTGTCCTCTGTCTGAAATTTTAACTCCTGCTTTGTCAGCGTTCAATCCGTCTGTATATGGACGACGACCAACAGAAACTAGTGAATAATCTCCTTCAAGAGTAATTGTTTCTCCTTTTGCATTTTCAGCCTGAACAACTACAGCACCGCCATTTCTTTCTACTGATTTTACTTTGTGAGAAACGTAGAATTTCATTCCTTGTTTTTTCAATACTTTAGTCAATTCTTTAGACAAAGAACTGTCCATTCCCGGAATAATTCTGTCCATGAATTCTACTACAGAAACCTGAGCACCAAGACGTAAGTAAACTTGTCCAAGCTCGATTCCGATAACTCCACCTCCAATAATTACTAAGTGTTTTGGAACTTCTTTTAATTCTAAAGCCTCTGTAGAAGTGATGATTCTTTCTTTATCAATTTTGATAAAAGGCAAAGAAGATGGTTTTGAACCTGTAGCGATTACAGTATATTTTGCTTCGATAGTTTCAGATGTTCCGTCAGCTTTTGCAACTGCAATGTGCGTTGCGTCTACGAAAGAACCTAAACCTGTGAAAACAGTGATTTTATTTTTGTCCATTAAGTAGTTGATTCCACCTACGGTTTGATCTACAACTGCTTGTTTGCGGGCAATCATTTTCTCTAAATTGATTTTTACATCTCCAGAAACCTCGATTCCGTGATCTGCAAAATGAGCAATTTCTGCATAATGATGAGAAGAAGATAATAATGCTTTTGAAGGAATACAACCTACGTTAAGGCAGGTTCCGCCAAGAGAGTTATACTTTTCTACAATTGCTGTTTTGAAACCTAATTGTGCGCAACGAATTGCTGATACATATCCGCCCGGTCCTGAACCTATAATGACTACGTCAAATGAACTCATAGTTTGTTAATTTTATTTTTAGCGATACAAAATTAAGGAATAAAGTTTTGTTTAAAGTTTAAATTTCAATGTTTTTTGTGTGAAATTTTGGGGTGGAGGTTTTAGCCACGAAGGCACTAAGACGCAAAGTTTTTTAATTTTAATTGAATAGTAAAGTTCGCTAAGAGTTTTGGAAGGATCGCTAAGTTTTTCTTTTTAATCTCGCAAAGTCGCAGAGTCGCAAAGTTTTTGCGATAACTAAATTGAATAGCGTACAGCTTTAGCTGGATGTAAAAATAAATTAGGATAAAAAAGGCTTTAGCCAAACTTATCATTTGGCTAAAGCCTTTTCCTTCTCAAACCTAAAATCTCCAGCTAAAGCTGGAGGCAATTCAAAATAAAAAACCTAAAACCTTATCGACTAAAAATCTTAGTGAATTAAAAAAACTTTGTCACTTTGTACCTCTGAGCCTTTGTTCCTAAACTTAGAATCTCAGCAACTTAGAACCTTAGTCCCTTCCTTAAAAAATCACCGTCGAATTCTTTACTTCGCTAATCATAAACATACTTTGTGTACTTCCTATATGCTGTAGTGAGGTTAATTTGGTTACTAAAAATTCTCTGTAGGCTTCCATATCTTTTACTAATACTTTGAGAATGTAATCGTAATCGCCACTTACGTGATGGCATTCTAAAACTTCATTGAGTTTGATGACTTCGCTTTCGAATTTGGTTAGGAATTCTTTGGTGTGCTGAATGAGTTTTAGGTGACAGAAAACTACAAATCCTTTATCTATTTTGGTTTTATCTACCAATGCGACGTAGTTTTTTATGATGCCTTCGCGCTCTAGTTTTTTAATTCTTTCGTAAACTGCTGTTACTGAAAGATTCAATTTTAATGATAATTCTTTGGTTGTTTTTTTACTATCTGTTTGTAATAAAACAAGGAGTTTTTTATCGGTGGCGTCTAAAGTCATGTTTATAGTTTATGGTTTGTTGCAGATGAAATAAAATCTATTGTTTGGAAAATACTTTAACAAATTTAGATTAATAATCTTTAATAATTCATTTATGTAGTTTTAAAATCTAATTATTAAATACATGGTTGATTAATTTTCTATTAAAACGTTATTTTGAATAGAATTTCTATTGATAACGAGTGTCCTAGCCCAGATTGAAGTGGAAAGCCCGGAGTAAAAAAGGCAAAAGTTTCTTGGGCTAAAAAAGCGACCGGAGGAAGCTCTTTTTAGACCATTAGAAACTTTGCCTTTTTTATGAGGACTTGAAACGGAAAGCTGGAATAGCTTCAAATTAAAATTCCAACAAATAAATTCCAATGGCAATTGCAATATCAAAAAAATCAATTTCAATAATAAACAACAAACTAAAAACAATAAACTAAAAAAACATATGAAAGACTTTAACCCAGCAGATAAAATTCAGGATTTGCAATACTTTGGGGAATTTGGGGGAGTAAATCCGTCAATTTCTGATTCTTCTACTTATACTTTTTTATCAGCAAAAACCATGTTTGATACTTTTGAAGGAAATATGGAAGGCTGCTATTTGTATTCGCGCCATTCTTCGCCAAGTAATTTGTATTTGGATCAGGCTTTGGCGGCGATGGAAGGTACAGAAACGGCAAATGTTTCGGCTTCGGGAATGGGAGCGATTACACCTACGTTATTGCAGCTTTGCGGCGCGGGTGACCACATTGTTTCAAGCCGAACGATTTATGGCGGAACCTATGCTTTTTTGAAGAATTTCACACCTCGTTTTGGAATTGAAACGAGCTTTGTTGACATTACAAAATTGGATGTTGTAGAAGCCGCAATTACGACAAAAACGAAGGTTTTGTATTGCGAAACGGTAAGTAATCCGTTATTAGAAGTGGCTGATATTGCTGGTTTGGCTAAAATTGCAAAAAAACATAATTTGAAATTGGTTGTCGATAATACATTTTCGCCTTTATCGGTTTCGCCGGCAAAATTGGGTGCCGATATTGTAATTCATAGCTTGACAAAATACATTAACGGTAGCAGCGATACAGTTGGCGGTGTGACTTGCGCCTCTAAAGATTTTATTAATTCGCTGAAAAATGTAAACTCCGGCGCGAGCATGCTTTTAGGGCCTACGATGGATAGTTTGCGATCGGCTTCGGTAATGAAAAATCTTCGAACACTGCATATTCGTATTAAACAACACAGTCATAACGCGCATTTTCTAGCGGATCAATTTGAAGCTGACGGTTTAAAAACGGTTTATCCGGGATTGAAAAGTCACCCGAGTCATGAATTGTACAAAACGATGATTAATCCGGAATATGGTTTTGGGGGAATGATGACGATTGATGTTGGAACTTTAGAAAAAGCCAATGAATTAATGGAATTAATGCAAGCCAGAAACTTGGGTTATTTGGCGGTAAGTTTAGGGTTTTATAAAACACTTTTCAGCGCGCCGGGAACCTCAACTTCTAGTGAAATTCCGCTGGAAGAACAACACGAAATGGGATTAACAGATGGTTTGATTCGTTTTTCGATTGGTTTGGATAATGATATTCAGCGTACTTATGAGATGATGAAATCTTGTATGGTGGAATTAGGGATTTTGAAACACGAATTTCACTAATTTTCACTAATTTTCACTAATTATTGCACCGAGGGTTTTCGCAGAGAATCGCTAAGTTATTTCACGCAGATTTAAAAGGATCTAAGCAGATCTGCGCAGATTTATTTTATTGCGATTCGCTAAAAAAAAATCTATTTTAATCTGCTTAAATCTGCAAAATCTGCGTGAAATAAAATCTTATTAATCGTTTTAATCTGTAGCAAAATAAAAAAGCCGTTCTGAAATCGATCAGAACGGCTTTTGCTTTAATTTTGTTCGAAATGTCTAAAAGATTGCCAATATTTATCTTTGTAAATCTCATAGCTTATTTCAAAAGTCTGGCTGTATTTTTTGATTAATGCGTCTACAACTTTTGGTGGTTTTCTAAATTCTTTACAAGCAAAAAAGATTTCTCTTTTATTGTTTGCTGTTTCTCTTCCAATATTTAGATATCCATCAGAATCTGGCAGGCTAAACATTATTTCTTCTTCAATTTCATCTAATAACTTATACGTCACATCATCGGGCAAACCTGTTTCGTCTGTTTTTTCAAATGGAATTGCAACAATAAAAATCCAGGGATGAGATGCCTTTTTATTCCACTCTAAAACCGTTGTATTGATTATTGCTAAAATAACTCCACGCTCTTGGCTTTTTCCTTCAAAAGTTGCGTAGCCATCATTTTCAGTATTGTGTCTTGTACCTTCATATTTTTCGACAAACTCCTTTTCTCTCCAAATTAAATAATCTTTTAATTTTTCGATTGGTATCAATTCTTGAGAAATATCATTTGCACCTACCACTTTCATATTATCTATTAGAGTAACAGAATGCAATTCTCCTAAGTAATTATCCAAAAAAATATAAACACCATTTGTTACAGCGGCTTTTTTATCTTCCTCAAAATGATCGTAAACAATTGTCAAATCAATTTCGTCCGGATAGTCGTTATGAATATTAGGATAAAATTTTAAATTGCCTTTATCAAAATTAAAATTTTCATAAGTTATACCAACATCATTAATATCTGATGCAGATTTAAGAGCCGTAAACTTCCAGCCTTCAATTTTTGGGGCCGCATTGACCAACTCTTCTACCACATAAATATTTTTAATCGCTCCGTCTGGCGTTAGGATCAACTCTGCGGTTTGATTATCAAACATTCCGGTCAAAAAATAAAAACCATCATGAATTTCACCTAATTTTGGTGCAATTTTATCTAAAAACCCTTTATGTATATTGTTTCCGTCCTGAACAATTTTGAAAAACTCTTTTTCATGTTTTAAAAACCAATTCCAAAAATCACTATACGATTCTATTGGAGCATCTTTTTTGCCCCATACATTTTTCAGGAAACTCATATCTGTTTAAAAAATTAAATTAAAATTTACAAGCTGCAAACTTAAGAAAAAGCCTATAGGAAATAAGAATATATTTTTATAAAAAACAAAATAAAAAAGCCATTCTGGTCAATCTCAGAACGGCTTTTCATTTATAATTATAAATCAAACTTATAACTTCTCTACGAAGTTTAGTTTACTGTTTTTTCTACTATAAGTAAAGTAAATAAATAACCCGATTAATAACCAAACCGTAAAGTAAATCCAGTTCCAAACACTTAATTCGGCCATCATATAAAGGCAGCAAATTAATCCTAAAAGCGGAATTAAAGACAAGTTTTTTCTGAATGCCCAAACGGCTAATCCAACCAAAACAAAAAGGAAAATCCACATTGGGATTTTGTGTTTGAATAAGCTGAAACCTGATTCGTATTTTAATGAATCATTAATTGGCAAACCTTTTACAACTTCTGCATATTTGGCTTCGTCGTCTTGGTATTGGCTTAATAAATGCTCTAAATCTGAGGTTTCGGCAGTTTTATTTTTAACATCGATGCTTTCTAAATAATTGAAAACTTTCGCAGATTCTTCTTTGTCTAATGACGTAATTATTGTTGTTGCGTCGTTTGTTTGTGATTCATTATTGATAAAAGCCATTGTAGCTTTATTATTGAAAGCAAAAGCATAATACAATCCCGCAATCATTAAAACAGGCATAATAAATTTTGAATTTACATATGGCGTTTTGAATTTTCCTCTTGGAATTTCAGGTTTGTTTTGTAAAACCAAAACTCCGGCGCAAACTAATACAAAGGCAAATAAAGTCCCTATACTGCATAAATCTGTTACCATTGTCAAATTCAAAAACAAGGCTGGAATTGCCACCACAAAACCCGTTACAATTGTCGCAAAAGATGGTGTTTTGAATTTTGGGTGCACTGTAGAAAATTTCTTTGGTAATAAACCATCACGGCTCATACTCATCCAGATACGCGGCTGTCCCATTTGAAAAACCAATAAAACGCTCGCCATGGCAATTACAGCACTTACGGCAATAATTCCAGACATCCATTTTAGGTCTAACTTGTCGAAAACAAACGCTAGAGGATCTCCAACATTTAATTCATTATAACGCACCATTCCGGTTAAAACCAAGGCAATGGCTATATATAATATTGTACAAATGATAATTGCCCACATCATTCCGCGTGGTAAATCACGTTGTGGATTTTTACATTCTTCTGCAGTTGTCGAAATCGCATCAAAACCAATATAAGCAAAGAAAACTGCTGACACTCCTTTTAAAACTCCGCTCACTCCATTTGGTGCAAATGGATCCCAATTGGCTGTATCTACATAAAATACCCCAACTGCAATCACTAAAAGAACAATGCAAAGTTTTACCACTACCATGACATTACTCGCATTACGAGATTCTTTCATTCCACGGTAAACCAAGGCTGTAATTAAAATAATGATAAACAAAGCCGGTAAATCAGCCACAAAATGAAAAGAACCAATTGTTGGCGCCGTTGTCCAGGCTGTATGTGCGGCTTGCAAAGAAGCACTTAAATTTTCGAAAGATTTTCCGCCCTGCATTAAAGCTGTGGCATCTTTAAATCCGTTTGAAGCGGTTAGATAATCCATTTGGATCCATTGCGGGAGATGAATTCCGCCACTCTGGAGCAGTCCCGTAAAATAATCACTCCACGATATGGCTACCGTTATGTTTCCTACGGCATATTCCATGATTAACGCCCAACCAATAATCCAGGCGATAATTTCTCCAAAAGCAACATATGAATAGGTATAAGCACTACCGGAAACGGGAACCATCGAGGCAAATTCGGCGTAAGCAAAAGCGGCAAAACTACATGCAAGAGCTGTAAATAAAAACAAGAAAATTACGGCTGGTCCACCATCTGCACTGGCTTTTCCGATCGTACTAAAAATTCCTGCACCAACGATTGCTGCAATTCCAAATGCAGTTAAATCTCTGGTCGTCAAATGCTTTCCAAGCGCATTATGACCGTCTGCTTCGTTTTTTGCAACTTGTTTCAGAATATCTTGTACCGTCTTTTTTCGGAATAAACCTGATAATGCCATATTGTATTTTCTAGTTTAAAATTAATTTCTTTCGGACTTTATGCTTTTATTTTGCAAATAATGCAAAAATTATCCTGATTTCAAATATATAAAACGATTTTGTTTTGTATGTGTTTTTTGTGGTGAATTATTTTGACCGCGGATAACACGGATTAAACAGATTTACGCAGGTTTATTTTTTTTCGCCACGAATTGCACAAATTTCCCGAATTATTTTTTTCACGCAGATTTAAAATGATTTTAGCAGATGCGCGCAGATTAATTTATTTTTAATCTGCTTAAATCTGCCAAATCTGCGTGAAACAAAAAAAATTCGCATTTATCCACGTTTTCACGAAGTGAATCCGTGTCATCCGCGTGCCATCTCTCAACGCAAACAATTCCTCAAAATACTAACAGGATGCTGTGCTTCACGTTTCGTTCCGTCATAAATTTGATGGCGACAGCTGGTTCCTGCGGCAGCGATTTTTACGTTTTCGGCGGTGGCACGCACTTTTGGGAATAGCGTATCTTCTCCCATTTGCATACTAACCTGATAATGTTCTTTTTCGTAACCAAAAGATCCTGCCATTCCGCAACAGCCTGAATTGTAAATCGTAACTGTATTATTTTTCGGCAAATTCAGCATCGCGAAAGTTGCTTCAACCGAACTCAAGGATTTTTGATGACAATGTCCGTGAATCTTGATTTCTTTCTTTTCTTCCGAAAATGAATCCTGTGTAATTTTACCGTCGATAATTTCTTTTTTAAAGAATTCTTCGATCGTAAAAGCATTTCGGGATAACTTCTCTGCTTCTTCTTTATCATCTGCCAAGCGAAGATATTCATCGCGGAAAGTTAAAATGGCCGAAGGTTCAAGACCAACCAAAGGTGCATTGCCTAAAACCAAATCCTTAAAAATGTTGACATTGTGATTTGCTATTTTTTTTGCTTGCTCTAAAAAACCTTTAGATAAATACGCCCTTCCGCTTTCTTCATGGTCGATAACCAAAACCTGATAACCTAATTTGGTTAATAATTCGAAAGCATCGATTCCTATATTTACATCATAATAATTGGTAAATTCATCTACAAATAAATACAATCTTCCGTTTGGAAAATCCGTAACTGTAGGTTTATGATTTTCATGCCATTTTCTGAACGTTCTTTTTGCCAAAAGCGGAACTTGTCTTTCCGGCGCAATTCCCATACTTTTTTTTACAAAAGATTGATTCGAAATAAAATTGGTGATTGACGGAAACAAACTTCCCATTTTATTCAGTTTTGCGTTGTGTGCAAAAATCTTATTTCGGGTGGAGAAACCGTTTGCTTTTTGGTATTGATATAAAAACTCTGCTTTTAAGGTTGCAACGTCTACATTACTTGGACATTCGCTGGCGCAGGCTTTACAGCTCACGCACAACTCAAAAACTTCGTATAATTCTTTCTGGTCAAATTTATTTTCTTTCTCAGAATACGTCAAATATTCACGCAACGCATTCGCTCTCGCACGCGTGGTTTCTTTTTCATTTTTGGTCGCACGATAACTCGGACACATCGCTCCTCCTGCCGATGGTAATTTTCGACAATCACCAGATCCGTTGCATTTTTCAGCGGCGCGCAAAATCCCTAAACTGTCTGAGAAATCCTGAAACGTTTTAATATCCGGTTCTACCCTGCCCGAAACCACACGATGGTTTTCGTCCATTTTTAAAGCGTTCACAATCTTCCCAATATTTAAAACCGAATTAGGGTCAAATGCCAATTTGATTCTTTTCAGCAGTTCATAATTCGTTTCGCCAATCATAAACGGAATAAACTCTCCGCGCACAATTCCGTCGCCGTGTTCCCCGCTTAGCGAACCTCTGTATTTCTTTACCAAAATCGCCACATCGGTCGCGATGGTTCTAAACAATTTCAAGTCAGATGTTTTCTTCAAATTTAAAACCGGACGTAAATGCAGTTCTCCCGCACCGGCATGTGCATAATAAATCGCACCTTGTCCGTGACGTAACATCATGGCTGAAAACTCGGCAATATAAGCTGGCAAATCGTTTAACTCTACCGCAGTATCTTCAATAGAATCGGCTGCTTTGTCGTCTCCAACAATACTTCCTAAAAGTCCGAGTCCGGCTTTTCTAAGTTCGTTTACTTTTTCAATATCGGCACCGTAAATTTTTACGAGCGCGTAACCAAAATTATTTTTCTCTAAATCGGCAACTAAAGCATTCGCCTGATTTTCGGCATCTTCCGCATCGTGCGAAGCCACTTCAAACATCATAATCGCTTTGGGTTCGCCTTGCAAAAAGAAACGATTTTTAATGTGTTCGCGATTCGTTTTGGTACAATCCAAAATCGTGTCGTCGATCATTTCACAAGTGTACAAATGATGTTTCATTGCCACCACAACAGATTCCAACGATTCCTGAATGCTGTGATAATGCGCAACCACCATAATATTATTCGCCGGCGGTAAATCGTCAACTTTTAGTGTAATTTCAGTCGTAAAAGCCAGCGTTCCTTCGCTTCCGCAAAGTAATTTCCCGACGTTAATTGTGGGTTCAGTTCCGCCAAACAAATCCGATTTCAGTAAAATATCAACGGCATAACCAGTATTCCTTCTGTGAATTTCGGGTTTTGGAAACTCTTTTATAATTTCCTCCTGCGTTGCTTTTACAGAAAGTTCGTCGTAAAGGCTTTTGTATATTTTATTTTCTAAAGTATCTCCTTTGGTTTTTTCGATAAATTCCGCCGAAGTCAGTTCGTTAAAAACTACTTCAGAGCCATCGCTCAAAATTCCTTTGATTTCAACAATTTTATCGCGCGTCACACCATAGCGAATCGATGTAGTTCCTGAAGAATTATTTCCCACCATTCCGCCTATCATACAACGATTTGAAGTTGAAGTATTCGGGCCGAAAAATACACCGTGCGGTTTCAGAAACAAATTCAGTTCGTCGCGAATTACGCCGGGCTGAACCGTAACCGTTTTTTTAATCGGGTCAAAATTCAGGATTTTGGTAAAATTCTTAGAAACATCGACCACAATTCCATCGCCAACCGTTTGTCCGGCAAGCGAAGTCCCGGCGGTTCTTGGCGTAATCGAAATATTGTGCTGCGCAGCAAACCGGATCAGTTTACTAATATCTGCTATCGTTTTAGGCACGGCAACCGCTTTTGGTTTAATCCTGTACACCGAAGCATCGGTCGAATAAAGCGTTTTATGAAGATCATCGTATAAAAGTGTTCCTTCCAACGACGCTGATAATTGTTCTAAATCCTTAAGTATTGACATTTATTTATTACCTGAAAATGAATTACAAAAATAGTTTTTTTTTAGGTTCTAAGGGGCTAAGTTGCTAAGGTTCTAAGTTTTTTTCCACGATTGTCATCCTGAGCGAAATCGAAGGCTTTTGAAACCTAAACTCAAACATTAACGAAAAAGTTGAAATTTAGAGTTCATTTAGTAGAATTTCATTTTTAATTAGGAGCTATTTCCTGCTGTCCTTCCAAATCTTTTGTAGTGAACCCCACTACAAAAGGATTTTCCCTCCCATCAGGGCTAGGGCAGTTGGTTTCTTAAGAAGATTTAAAGTCAATCTTTCACTTCAATCCTTTTAAACTTTTTAGATAAAGGATCTATAATATTATCCTCGAAAAGCTTTATTTTTGTTGCTTTATCTTTTGAAAACCATCCAAAATCATCTTCGCTTTTGCCATTTATTAAATACAAACTTAGCTTAACGGGAACATGTTTATCATATTCTCTCTCATCTAATTCTAAGTAATAGGTTAATTTTTCTCCATCTTTAAATATTCTTACTGTATTTATTTTTGATCTACCATGAACCGAGTCCTGGTGAGAGATATAGATTGATTTATCTGAAATTGTTTGTAATTCGTTTTTTAAGTTTTCAACTGTTGTATTAAACTCATATTCTTTCATTTCATCAGGACCGCTTGGACCTGGACGATGAAAGTAAATATAAATTAATCCATAGAATAATAGTTTATTAAATATGTACCCTACAATAAAAATTATCATTAAGTACTTTAATATTTTTCTTATTACGGATTCATCTATATTTTTTTCATTGCTATTCTTCAACTCTTTCAAATTTTTTAGATAATGGATCTATTATCTCACTTTCAAATAGATTAATACCTCTATATTTTTCAATAGAAAACCAACCAAAATCATCATTGGTTTTGCCATTTATATAAATAAGATAAAAGTAAAAACTTCCCTCACTTGGCGGTAATTTAATAATATACTGCATATTACTTTTGTCTGAATTTATTATCAAAAGTTTTGTGTCAAACGTTCCTCTATAATCGCCATCCACTATTGAATCTCGAATATGAATTGTTCTTTTATCAAATGTTTTATTGAATACTGCTTTAATATCATTCACTTCCCCTTTAAATTCATAAGACGTAATCCTTCCCGTTTCACCAGCTCCTGCACCGTAAGAAAAAAGCAGTGCAAAACCAACCCAGTATAATACAACAATACTAATCGCCGTAAAACTCAAAATAGCCAACCATTTTATAATTTTCATTCTAATATTTTTTGATTTTAACGAGTTAATCGTCAAATAAATTTCCACCGTAATTCTTAAAATAAATCTATATTAAACTGATTAACTTTCTTAACGATTACTCGCCAAAAAACAAACTGTAAAAACAAAAATATTCCTAAACAAATTAATTCAAAATGAACAGATCCTTTATTAATTTCATAAAAATAATATGTCTTCGTGTATTCAACTAAAACTCCATTTATATTTTGCCAACTGGTTACTGTTTTTTTTGTAAAAATTTCTTTTAAGTAAAAAATCAAATGTAGAAGATTCAAGCTGCTAAACACAAAGTACGAAATGAGTTTATTGTGTCTAATTTCATATATATTGAACAAAAAGACCGGTAAACTAAGAAGAAGATATATCCCGCAATTTATCAATACAAATGCAGAAGAATATATTACGGAAATAATAATTACCGAA
Organism: Flavobacterium sp. MEB061; assembly: GCF_000834715.1. Lineage (NCBI taxonomy): Bacteria > Pseudomonadati > Bacteroidota > Flavobacteriia > Flavobacteriales > Flavobacteriaceae > Flavobacterium > Flavobacterium sp. MEB061. Next base: position 63,659 of record NZ_JXQR01000059.1, read on the forward strand.
AACACGTATAACAAAGCAAGGTTTTTAACTAAAAACAAATTAAATTTAAGTCGATTAGTATCCATAATTATTTTTTTAGATTGATTTCAAACGCAGCCGTTCTAAAAAATCCGGTTTTAAAATTAAATTTTACGTTCATATCTTTTATTGGATTAACTTCAATATTTTTATAAACTCCATCTTTTAAAATATATAATTTTGTTTCATCAATAACCTCAAGCGCGGTTTTATAATAATCTGTATTTATTACTGCATCATATGATGCAGCTATACGATTAGGATTGGAGTATAAAACAGGTACATAGAACTTAACCTTTTTCATTTTTTTTGCAATTTCATAATCAATAATTCCTTTTAATGAGCATTTATTAGAAACTGCAAAAGTTGTCATTCTCTCAAATATTTTAATATCAAAATTAGAAGTACTTAAACTATATTTCGCTGACAATAACCAAGCTAAATTTTTCACATAATCTAAATACCAATCTGGTCTTAAGTATATTTTATCTGGAAAAGAACCATCTGAAAATGCATGGTCATCAGTTATACCAAACATATTTTCTTTTTGACCATACATTATGTATTTATCAGTATCAGAAACTAAATAAATATCATTTAAAGCTTCTTTTAGAGTTTTACCTTTAAACATTTCTCGCTGTTTTGAATAACTTGTAAAGAAACCCATTCCGTATTTTTTTAAATAATAATTAAAGAACAAAATCCAAGGTTCTACTTTATCTTTTAATCTTATACTTCCTTTACCTTTCCATGATTTAATTGCTAATTTTTCATTTTCAGGATTTTCAAATAAATTATATTCGTTTAGATTTTTAGGCAATATGTTATCTAGCTTCGTATGTGCATAAGTGTCTCCAAAACGATGTAGAAGTTCACCTAATTTTGAAATATTTTCCTTTGGTGTATAAATAAATTGTATTGCAGTTAAAAACTCCTCAGTACCATGAAAGCCACCTGTCAAGCTATGAATAGTTTCTTGGTATTCTCCATCAATCCAAGTATCATCTAATTCAAAATTTGTTTCACTATGAATATCTGTGTCTGGAGCTTCAGTAGCCTCAGCTAATTGCTTAGCTTTGGCAGGATCCATACCTAACATAAGAGAAACCAAATAAACGGTAGAATAATGTCCATCAGTTTCATACTCCCCCTCAGCATCCCCCTGAAACAAATACAATCTAAATTTAGGATCATTAATTTGTTTCCAGTCATTATGCCAAAGATTTAGACCATTTCCATAATCCATTAAAAAGTCTGTTTTGCCTTCTTCTGTTTTATTTTTAAAGGGATGCTCCAAGCCAAAAATACCATGTCCTAATTCATGGCTTGCAATTCTATTGTCACCACTTACAAAAACATATCCAAACTGTCCTTTTAATGCCATAAATCCTTTAATAGCCGGATTATTGGCAGGCAAATCAGAATAAATTAAATAATAAGAATCTGATTTATAGTTACCAGATTTTTTAATTAAATTATTGATCGTTTGTTCTTCATTTGTGTAAGTTTCAAAAAAATCACTGTCTCCTACTTCTATTTTTCCATCAGCATCTGTAAAATTAATTTTTTCAGATCTTGTAATATTCATTTTAATACCTGCTTTTTTATAAATAGCACTGATCTCGTTTTCTGCATTTGGCGGAATCTGAGTTTCTTTATTTAACGGCACTAAAACCAAATTTACTTCCTTCGCCGAAATATGAACCAGCATAAAAGCACCAATCACTTTCCATCTTTCACCTTGCTGAATCACTGCTAATATTTGCTCTTCTGCATAAGTTTGGTTTCCTTTTACAGTAAGTATAAATGTTTTTTCATTTCTGGTAAAGGACACATTCGCTCCGTTTTGGGTTTTAAAAACAATTTTGTCCGGTTTTACAATCGTATCGGTAATGGTTACCGTGGCTACAACTGTATCAGTATCTCCATTTAAAACTGCTTTATAAGGCAATGCAGTATCATCTACTTTTTTATATAACTTTTGTATTGTGGCTGCTGCGTTATTTGGCATCACATCAAAGGCATATTTACTTCCATTTCCTGAAAAAGCAATTGTAACTCCTTGTGCCGTAAAAGCTGTTGCCTGACCACTTTTATCAACGCCATCAGTATTCTCGGGAGTCGGTTTTCCTCCGGGCGCAGGTTCTGTACCTTGACTGCTTCCGTTTCCTTTGCTGTCTACCCCGTATACTTTTCCTGTGCTATCAGTGATTACAGTATCTTTTCCTCCCGGAATTGTTACCTGTTCTCCATTTTTACCATTAACTACAATATCGCCATTGGCGTTGATCACGATGTTTTTTATTTCAAACTTGACCGTTTCTTCAATTTGCCCTCCTTGGCCTTCACCTGTAAAGTCTTCAATATCGGTAACATTTTTCCAATCCGGATTATAACTGGTTTCAACCACACCGCTAATCAATTGATAATCTGTATTGATAAGAATATTATTGAATTCGACGGCAATTTTAGTATCCGCCAAATATGGTACTATTATATAACCTTTTCCCGAATAAGGACTATGCTGTTCCTGCAGCTCTAAAACAGTTACCGGAAAATCTCCTGCAGTAAATGTTTCGCTCTGAATTAAATTCGTAAGCGGTTTTTGATTCTGAATATTAATTTTCGGAACAATACCACAGTTATAACTGGCGATTCCGTTTTCTTTTTTCGAAATTTTAAAAGTGTTCGTATTAGAGTAATTAAAACTCTGCACACCATCGCCTTCCAAAGTACAAGTTGAACCTACTTTAAATTCATAGGTTGTTTCAGGTTCTAAATTGCTCAGCAAAGCCTGATTGTTTTGGCTATACGTAGAGAACCACTCAAAGACTTTCTCTTTTTCCTTGCCTTTTTTATTGGTTTCTACGATTGCTTTTTTCCGATATTGAACCTGATATTTGGTATGATCAGGTAATCCCTGCCAATTTATTTTTACACTCGATGGAGAAACAATTTCTGAGAGGGCAAATGTTGGCGGATCACACTTTTGAGTATATTTAAAAGAATAAATCTCACTATATCCGTCATTTTTAAAAACTGCATTTTCTGAAAGTCCCGTTGTGGATATTGCCCTTACACGCCATGCATAACGCATTCCCGGAATAAGAATTGGCATATTTAAATTGTATAATAAAGCTGTTCCAAAAAGTGTTTCTTCATATAAAATGGGAGACATTTGAAATGCAAATTGTGGGTCTAATGTTGGATCTGCTAATTGTTTTAATTCGAACTTATACGAAATATTGGTTGCGTTCTTCTGGCGCGGTGTCCAGGTAAACATGATATTAGGAAAGTCGCTCGAGGCGATTTGCTCGTTTTTCTGTGGCGTATTTAAAAGCGGAGGATCATTTAAAATCAGATATAAGCTCGCACAGCTTTTTTGCGATATTTTTTGATTGGTGATAAAATCATACATTTCAAAACAAAAACTGTACATGCCTTCGGGTAATCCATTGGCGTATTGGAGGGCGGTAATTCCCTGCAGGTTTTCGAGTCTGAATAAAGTAAAAATATCCGTATTGGTTAAAGTCTGCAATTCTCCTCCATTAATAAATATTGGACGTTGTCCCTGCATATAATCACTACTTTGAATATTAATCCCGTTTCCCTGAATGTAAAGTTTCAATCGTACCTGTCGCTGTGATATCGAAATATCTGTTGGATTGATCATTAACCGCAATTTGATGTCTGTACTTGTGGCGTAATCAGATAGTTTGATGCTATACGGACTATTAAAAACAGGTGTTAACTGAACTGGAAATAATTGAGCTGTACTATCTAAACTCCAGAAAAATAAGACTATAAAAAAGAATAATGGTGTAAACAGTTTTTTCATTAAAACGAGGCGATTATGAAGCCTCGAATTTAAAACTGTGAAAAAACAAAAGAATTAACCAAAAGACACAAGTGTATCAGAATGCGACTTATTTTATTTGGAGTTCTTAATTAAAAATTGTCTACGTGAAATCTTTATTTTTAATTAGAAGCTATTTCCTGCTGTCCTTCCAAATCTTTTGTGGTGAACCCCACCACAAAAGGATTTTCCCTCCCATCAGGGCTAGGGCTTTAGGTTTCATAAGAAGATTTTTTTTATTTAAGATACCATGATTTATCATATAAATCATTTAACTCTTTTGCCGGAATTCCATTTAGTTCAATTGTTTTATTACAAATTTGATCAAAATCCGCATTCTCACAAGCCATATTAATTATATGATCAGTTTCGCCCATTCCTTCTGCTCCAATTAAAAGTTTGCCCGAATCACAGAATTCTTTAGCTATTTCGGTTATAATTTTGAATAATTGTTCTGACATATTTCTTTCCTGAAAATATAAACTTGAAAATCTTTCTATGCAACCAATTAAAACAACCTTTTTATAAATATTAATGCTAAAACTATCGCTCTCACCTGTAGCATATTCGAATCCATCTATTTGATTGGGAGTTATAAACCAGTTTCCTCGTTCATTTTTAGTAAAATGTCCGAATTCTTTCAAATGCAAAAACTCCGCTTTTAATCTTTTAAAAACATCGTTTAGCCTTTGCTCGGTTTCTTCTAAAGAATATTCTTTTTCTTTTGGAATTATGCAGTGAATACTTGTTCCCATAATTTATTATTACATTTTATTAAATAGAAATTAACTTCAGGGAAAAATTGGCTCCAGAAGAACTCTATATTCCTTAAAAACACAGCCGAAAGAAGTTCCGTCGATTCCCTCAATTATATTCCAACCCAATATTCTTTTATTGATAAGCTGATACAATTCATATTCAACAAACTCATCACTATAATTTAATTTTTGATATTCAGGATGCGTTCTAATAAACTCTGAAAATTTCCATTGCGAAAACTCAATTTCATTTACAGCAATATCATAAGCATAAATAACTCCATCTTTTTGAGCCGTACAACCGCTTCCGTGAAACCAATATTCAATTCCATCAATAATTCCTTTTGTTTCAAAAAACGTATGAGAAAATGAACATGGATTTATATCCTGTTTGTATTCATTTTTTAATAAGATTTCAAAATGTCTTATAAAATTGATGTAATCTTTTAAAATTTTTTCGATCATAATTATTGCAAAGTCCTAATTGGAATCGAATATAAGTTATTTTCAAGAATGCGAGGAATTAATTTAAAAACTTCTTTTTACACATAAGGGTTTTACTATATTTGCCTTTCCTAATTTACAGAATCATGACTTCGAAAAAACTTTTGCCCATGTGGTATGGTGGCGGTATTGGAAACAACCGTAACACTTCTGTAAGTGTAGGACACCTTAGCCTCATGGGTTTTATATTTCCTAAAATTACAGAGTTATGAGTACCAACACCCTTTCAAAAGAAGCCGAAAAAAGGCTAATCAATTTTTTTAACGACACCATAGATCCCGAAGAAATGTCCAGAACAATACGGAAACTAAATTATATCATTGCCTTAGGAATTCTGCGCCAAGACCCAACTCTTCAAAACGAACTTATCAACTTAGAAGATAGCTTTTTTTGGCTGAATGAATTAGCCGAAGTTTTAAATCCTTATTTGAATTTGGAATAATTTTTTAGAATTAATAATAAATGGAAAAACCTCGATTTTTTAAAAGTCGAGATTTTTTCTTTTAATTTCTTTGTTGATTATTGGAACGGGTACGAAGTCGGGAGACTTCGCGCAGCGTAAAACCTTTAATAATATTTTGATTTTTAGAAGACTTCGAAGAGCAGGGACTTCACACAGCGTAAAACTTTCACTAATATTTTTGGCATCTAGAAGAATTCGCACAGCATAACTTCTAATGTTATTTTTGGTTTTTAGAAAACTTGTAAATCATAGTTTGTGCTTATTCCAACATATAACATTTTATTAGCGCTCAAATATTGCATCTACATCATCATCCTGAGACGAAGAACTGCTATTATAATTAATTGGTTCTGGTTCATAATCTTGGCTATTAAAATAATCCATTGCCATGCTGTCAATATCTAAATTTGAAACAATATCGGAAGTATTATATTCAACTCTTTCTAAAACTGACTGATTAAACCCTTCTAAATAAACTGTTAATATATCATTTACTTCGGATTCAATCCCTTCTTTGTTAATTGTGTAATCAGCATACCCGTCTTCATAATAAATATGACTTAAATGATCATTATAATTAATGTCTAAATAGCTATTATTGACTATGTCTTGTAAATAATTTTCAATTCTTTCCCCTGCTAGAAATAAAATTTGCTCATCAATGATATTAAATTTATCTATAAAATTTAAAAGATCTTTTAATGTATCTTCATCTAACGAATCTTTTAAAAAACCTTGTAAAAATGTATAATCAGTAATCTTTATTTCAAATTCAAAATCTGTCAATATCATTAAAAGTTCGGATAATTTGCTTCCCGAAGGATAAGTAGCATTTACTAAGGCTTTAATAAAATTTTCTATTCTACTTTTCAAACGGTCATTGAAAAAATCTACATAAGTAAGTAATATCAAAAAATCCCATTCTTCATTTTTTATTTTTTTTTCAAAAAAATAATCAAATAAATCTTCTTGAATTTTTTGTGAAGATTGTTTGTTAATTTTTTTATATATTATAAGAGTATTTAAGAAAATTATAGAAGTTTCTGTTTCTAAGGATTTTAAAATGTTAGTAATTAATTCAGTTTCTTTGTGATAGGAGCTAAGGACAAAATCTGCGATTGATGGATTAAAAAGAATATATTCATAATTACTTGCACTTATTTGATTCCTATTTAGTAATGATTTTATAGCCACTTTTCTAATTCCTTCAAAACTTTTATCTGAATGGTCACCCAAATTTACAGGATGAATTTTAAGAAATTTATTATACGATTTTCTTAGTATATCTTCAGATATTTTTCCATTATTGTATACAGTCAAAAATGTCAAAGCTCTTACACAATCATCTGTCTGATTTTGAAAATAATCTGCCCATATATCTTGTGGCTCATCTAAATTTTTTTTAATGTATTTCCAATAATCATCTGGGAGAGTATTAGCAATTCTTACTTTATCAGTAACAAACTCGATTATACGAGGATTAAAATTTCTATGCTCAATTATATCTTTATAACGTTTATCCTCATATATACTATCAATATAAATTTTGTCTAAATTTGAATGATAAACGTGATTGTATAAAATACGTGCCTTATCTATTTTTGTTAAATTTTCAACTCTTAATAAAAATTCATTATCTCGAATTTTTCCATTTTGAAAATTATGGCTTAGACTATAAGCTTTATTTAAAATATTTGTTCTAGATGTGAGAATAAATTTTTTAGAATTATCCTTACATATTCTATTTATAAATTTAACAATATGTGAATCTCTTTTGTTATTAATAGCATCATATAAATTACTACCTAAGAAATCATCACAATAAAATATTATTTTCTTTTTTTCTTTTTCTCTAAACAAGTTTTCTGCTTCTGTTAAATTTTCTTCAATATCACAAAATTCATATCCTTTAGCAGTATATAAAAGGGCTAAATTATCTGCCAGTGTAGTTTTGCCAATTCCAGGTTCACCAGTCATTATTATAACATTCTTCTCTTCTAAAATTTTTAATCCTTTTATATGATTTTCTGTTATTGCATACTTATAAGTATTTTCTTTTATCTCGCGAATAGTACTTTCACTTCTACCTTTAATAGCGTTATTATAAACTAAATCTAATACAGAAGCACTAGTAATCCATAATTTAAAGTTTTGTTCAACCACAGCTTGATTTTCTTTTTTTAGAAGAAAGGCTATTAAATCTTCTCTACCAAAAATATCATCCTCTCTTTTTATAAATGGATGAAATAGTGTTTTTATATTTTCTTTATTGAGCCTCGATAATTTTTGAGAAGTGATAAAAATATATTTTTTGGGGTTAAGATTCTTAACTTTTGCTACTTCCTCAGATCTTAGTTTTGAAATAAATGTTTTGTAAGGTGTATCAACATAATGTTTACATTGAATAATTCCCTCTTTATTATTGCCAATCCAGAATCGACCATCAACACCTCCATCTTTACCTGCCTTGAAAGTTTCAACTCGTATGTTCAAAATTTTCTCAATGATTGATGCCCCTAAAGCTTCAAATTCGCGGTCATTAAGTTTTGATAGATCAAATTCCATATTTATTTATATTATTATCTGGTTTAAACTATTAATTTATTATTATTTGTAGAATAAAAAAATAGACTTTAAATTGTTTAAGTGTAATAGCTTATAACTTTCTGTTCAGCTAATTTAATGTTTTTTACTTTTTGCAATGAATTGACCTATCCTTTTTAAACCATAATACATTTTTAATTCAAATCCTACTCTAAAACAAAACATGAATTTCCCAAAAATATCAATTAACAATTCCAAACAACCAAGTACAAATACCTGTTTTTCATAAGCAAAAAAAGCCCAACCAAAGTTGAGCTTTCCTATATATAATTAAATAATCTTACTTCTTCTCCTTCAACAACTTCTCCAATTTTTCTTTTGTTTCCGGAATTGCTTGTAGCGTTAAAGCCTTTTTAAAAGTTTCAATTGCTTTTGTTTTATCGCCTTTTTCCAAATATAAATCGCCGAGAGAATCATAACAATTGGCACTTTCAGGATAGTTGGTGGTGTTGAGCTTAAATAAGGTTTCGGCTTTCGCTAATTGTTTGGCGCCCATCATTTGGTAACCTAAATTGTTAATCTGGCTTTCTCCGGGTTTTACGATATAACCCATGTTTTCAGAAACATTTTTGTAATGTGCAACCAATAAAGAATCTAATTTAAAATCAGGATTTTTTAATTCGCTGTCGTAAATTTTAAGTTTGTAGAATTCAAAAATAAAACGAAGCGCATCATATTCTCCAATCAAACGAACCGAAGGATGATTGTCATCTTCATAAAATTTGTATTTAAAACGCAATTGGTTCTTTTTGTTTTTAGACTGCTCTTTAATAAATGCTAAATTACTGCGAATAAGTCCCGTAGTTCCGCTCGTATCTTTTTGAACACTTACCGTATCAACGCCTCTTTCTAAACGGTTTGCCATTGCCATATACAATGTTTTTCCTTTATAATTTTGAGTCGGCAAAGTCGTTTTGCCCTCTTTCACCGCTTTTTGATTGTCCCACCACAACGAAGCATCAAGAGAAACATACGAATTAAATAAAGTCGGATTATGCAAAAAAGTATTCATAACCGTCAAACCTCCAAGCGAATGACCAATAAAAGTTTTATACGATGTTGTTGGATAATTGGCATCGATATACGGAATCAATTCTTTCTCGACATACGCCATAAATTTCTCGCCGCCGCCCACAACATCTGGCAATTCTTTATCTGTACCGGTTGTTAAATCTACCAATCTATTTTGATGCAGGATTCCAACCACAATCATGGGCGGGCAAAGATTCGATTCTGCCATGTGTTCTGTAATACTCACAACGGTGTTAAAATTTTCGCTTCCGTCTAACAAATAAATGACAGGATAATTACCCCTGTCTTTAATTTTATTTCCTCCGTTACTATTCGGAATATGGATCCAGACTTTGCGTTGCTGTCCTAATATTTTTGAAGAAATGGTTTCTTCAAATCCTGTTGTAAACGGACTGTTTTCCTGTGCCTGCATGCAAAAAGACAGCATGAATAAGGCAACAGAATAAAAAAATGTTTTCATAATTTTTTAAGATTAAATGTTTGATTGATGATTCAAATTCAACAAAACAATTCTGATGAATTTCCGGGCAAACTTAACCAATTAATCATCAAACTTTTTCTGCATTTTTTAACCTTTATAGAATTGAGTTGCTTTTTCCGAATTAGTGAATTTTAGAAATAAAAAATTCCTTTTTCACTATATTTATATGCAAATAAATCTGATTTTAGCGTTATCAAATAAAACTGCTTTTCTAAAACTTCATTTTAATGAATAAAAATATAAGATCTCTTTACGAAATCGCTCAAAAAGAGACCCGAAAAATAATAGGTTTAATGTCCGGAACTTCGCTCGACGGACTTGATATTGCGCTTTGTGCTGTTTCTGGTGCGGGCGAAAATACGGTGGTGAAAATTCTTGAATTCGAAACCATCGATTATTCCGAAGAGATTAAAACCGAAATCCGTAAAGTGTTTGCACAAAAAACTATCGATTTTCAGCATTTGGCTTTATTAAACGAATGGATCGGGATTTTGCACGCCGATCTGGTCAACAATTGTCTAGAGAAATGGAATATTCCCGTGCACGAAGTCGACTTAATTGCCTCGCACGGACAAACGGTTTTGCACGCGCCGAAGTTTTTGCATCAGCAGGAAAAATTCCCCAATGCAACTTTACAAATTGGCGACGGCGATCATATTGCCGTAAAAACAGGAATTATTACTTTATCTGATTTCAGGCAAAAACACGTTGCTGCAGGTGGCGAAGGCGCGCCTTTGGCCGTTTATGGCGATTATTTATTGTTTAGCAAAAAAGGCGAAAACCGTATTATGCTTAACATGGGCGGGATTGCGAATTTTACTTATTTGCCCGCTTCACAAAATGCCGAGGAAGTTTTTGTAACCGATACCGGAACCGCAAATACGTTAATCGATATTTTTACGAAAAATTATTTCCCTGAAAAAAGTTACGACAAAGATGCCGAAATCGCTCAAACCGGAACGGTAAATCAAACGCTTTTAACGGAATTAAAAAGCAATGCTTTCTTCACGAAAAGTTTCCCAAAAACAATTGGTCAGGAATTATTCAATAAAGGTTTTGTCGAAAATGCATTGGCAAAAACAAACCTTCAAAATATTTCGGCACCAGATTTGCTTGCCACTTTAACGAGGCTCAGCGCAGAAACAATTTCCGAAGCGATTCAGTTTGCAGCAAAAAATACTTCGTATGAACTTGAAAATTTCAAGGTTTATATGTCGGGAGGCGGTGCAAACAATCCGTTATTGGTAAAATGGCTGAAGGAATTATTGCCTTGCGAATTTTACAAAAGCGACGATTTAGGCATTTTAAGCGATGTGAAAGAAGCGGTTTTATTTGCGCTTTTAGCCAATGAAACAGTTGCCGGCGGTGATTTTAATTTCGGAACAAAAAAAGGAATTCCTTCCGTTACGATGGGCAAAATTTCGTTTCCTGATTAAATGAGTCTGCCACGAAGACGCTAAGACACAAAGTTTTTTTTGCCACAGATTATGAGATTAAAATGATTTTGTTTCACGCAGATTTAAAAAGATTTAAGCAGATGCGCGCAGATTAATTTATAAAAATCTAAAATTAGATCTGCTTAAATCTGCAAAATCTGCGTGAAATTCAAATTAAAATAATCTGTGCGAAATATTATAATCTGTGGCTTAAAATTTTCTCACGCAGACTGGGCAGATTTAGCAGATTTTTTTTATAAAAAGCTTTGTGCCTTTGTGCCTTCGTGGCAAAAAAAACAACACGCAATACATTATTAATATTTATCGTAAATTTATTCAAAAACAAATACATGAAAATCAAATAATTAGCATACAAATTATAATTTCTTAATTATTTATTATAGTCCGCTAAAAAAACTATTTTTGATTTCTGTTTAAAAAAGATTGAAATGCATAAAAATCAGCACCTAATATACTCTCTCCTATTTTTATTAACCCTTGGATGGAATGCCTTTTCGCAGGAAAAAGTGACGCATCCTAAAAATGAATTTAGAGGTGTCTGGATTGCAACGGTTGTCAACATCGACTGGCCAAAAACCGCCGTTGACAACGTAGAAAAGGAAAAAGCAGATTTTATCGAGATTTTAGATGCTTACAAAAAATTAAATTACAACGCCGTAATTGTTCAGATTCGTAGTGTTGGAGACGCTTTTTACCCTTCGGAACTGGCACCCTGGTCACGTTTTTTGACGGGGAAAGAAGGTCAGGCTCCGGCTCCGTATTACGATGCTTTGGCTTGGATGATTGAGCAGGCGCATTCGAGAGGTTTTGAATTTCATGCCTGGATGAATCCGTATCGTGCGACTTTCGATTTAAACAAAGGTCTTTTGAGTCCAACGCACGACATTTTCAAACATCCGGAATGGATGATCGAATATGGCGGAAAATTATATTACGATCCGGCATTGCCTGAAGTTCAGACGCATTTAACCAAAGTGGTTAAAGAAGTTGTCGATAAATACGATATCGATGCGATTCATTTTGATGATTATTTTTACCCATACGCCGTTCCCGGAAAAGTTTTTAACGATACGTCTTCTTTCAAAAAATACGGTTCTGGTTTAAACCTTGCCGATTGGCGTCGTGCGAATGTGAGCAATTTTGTGCACACGATTTCTACGACTATAAAAGCCAGCAAACCGTGGGTTCAATTCGGAATTAGTCCGTTTGGGGTTTGGCGAAACAAATCGATGGATCCAAAAGGTTCTGAGACGCAATCGACTTCCAATTACGATGATTTATACGCTGATCCAATTTTATGGATGGACCAAAAATGGATCGATTATATTATGCCGCAATTGTATTGGAGCATGAATAATCCGCGCGCTTCTTACTCAAAACTCGTAAAATGGTGGTCTGAAAATTCGAATAATACGGCTCTTTATATTGGTCACGCTTCATACAAAATTAGAGGCGATGGCGACAAAAGCTGGAATTATGTAAGCGAAATTCCAACGCAGATCGATTACGCCAGAAGTTTCAAAAAAGTGGGCGGAAGCGCTTATTTCAGTTCAAAATGGTTCATGACCAAAAACTTCGATATCGTTCGTCTTTTAGAAGAAAATCAATATAAATATCCTGCGCTTCCGCCGGCAGTTCCTAATTTAAAGCGAATTGTAATTGATATTCCAACGGTAAATGAATTTTCAAAAGACAGTCTTAAATATTATTTCAACATCAAATCGCCGTTAAATACCAAAGTTCGTTATATGGTGGTTTACGGTGCAGATCATATTTCGCGAATCAATACCAACGATGCAACACAAATAATTGACAAGATTATGGTGCATGAAATCGACGGTACGATCTCATTTTCTATCCCTGCAGAAAAAATGAATCAGTATAAAGCTTGCGCTGTAACTTTTATTGATTATTTTGCGAACGAAAGTACCCCAACTACTATCGACACAAAAAAGACATTTAAAATCTATACACCTGCACAACCGAATGAAAACAGATAAATCTCCATGGTTTTGGATTCCGCTTTTAAATTTTGCGTCTGGATTGCCTTACGCCGTTATCATTTCCGTTTCGGTTATCATGTACAAAAATCTCGGAATCTCTAACGAAGACATTGGGGTTTATACCAGTTTATTATATCTTCCGTGGGTTATAAAACCACTTTGGAGCCCATTTATTGAATTGAACGGCACCAAAAGAAAATGGTTTTTATCGATGCAATTGCTTATTTCGATTGCGTTTTTACTGGTCGGTTTTACGGTACCATCCAATGGATTTTTCATCATGACATTGGCGATATTTTGGGTCGCCGCTTTTGCATCAGCCTCTAATGATATTGCCAGCGACGGCTTCTATTTATTGGTTTTACCCAAAGAACAGCAATCTTTTTTCCTCGGAATCAGAAGTACTTTTTACCGACTTTCACTTTTAGCCGGAAACGGATTAATCGTTTTGTTTGCCGGATATTTAGAACATAAATACGGAGATAATACAAAAGCATGGTCGTATACGATGATTGCCGTTGGTTTATTAATGACGGTAATTACCGTTTATAATTTTGTTTTTACACCAAGAAATGAAATTAATTCGGTTGAAAACAATAAAGATCACCACCAAAACTTTGCCACGATCTTTGTTACTTTTTTTAAGAAAAAACAAATCGGATTGGTATTGGCGTTTATTTTATTGTTTCGTTTAGGAGAATCGCAATTGCTTAAAATGCTAAGTCCATTTTTATTAGATGCAAAAAATCTTGGCGGAATGGCTTTAGACACTGAAGCTGTTGGAATAATTTACGGAACTTTTGGTGTTGGCGCTTTAACCCTGGGCGGAATTTTGGGCGGAATTGCTATTTCGAAACAAGGACTTACTAAATGGATGTTTCCGATGTTTTTAGCAATGCATCTTCCAATTATCGGATTTATTTTGCTGGCATTTTTTCACCCTTCTTCTATTTATTATATTTACGCCGTTGTTATTTTAGAACAATTTGGTTACGGATTTGGTTTTACAGGTTTTATGATGTTTTTAATACATGTTGCCGAAGGAGAATCAAAAACAGCACATTATGCTCTTGCAACCGGATTTATGGCTTTAGGAATGATGATACCGGGAATGTTAAGCGGTTATATACAACAATATTTAGGCTATCAGCACTTTTTTATCTGGGTTCTGCTGGCGACAATTCCGGGATTGATTTTGTCCCGTTTTTTAATTTTCCCAAAAGATTTTGGGAAAAAATCAGAAGAAGTTTAACCCCAAATCAAACTCTTACTTATGGAAATCAATGAAAATTTGCAAAACGAACGCAACCTAAAAGGCGCTGAGTTCGAGAAGGAAGGAAATTTTGAAAAAGCAATTGAAGTATATGAAGAAAATGTCGCGGAAAGCTTTAAAGGAAATCATCCTTACGATAGATTGGCTACGATCTACAAAAACCAAAACGATATCGACAACGAAATTCGGGTTTTAGAAAAAGCAATTGTTGTTTTTGAAGAAATCACACTTGAAGATCGTTTGGAAGGTTTACCAAAACTTTTCCGTTTTAAAAACCGATTGGAGAAAGCAATTGAAACAAAGAAACAATTAGCCAAACAAAAGAAAGCAAAACTGAAGTAATATATCGAATAGTATCCTTGATTATTTAGTAAGAACGTAACGGATTTTTAAAAAAAATTAAGCTTAATTTTCTTTTTACCATTAAGATATTAAGTTCATAAAGCTTGACTTAAATATCATAATACTAAAATGATTGAACTTGTTTTGACATAATTACTAACTTTTTTTATTTGATGATGATTACCTTGAAAAGAACGAATTCTGATGATGTTGATTTTGTAAATCTTGTTGCTTTATTAGACAAAGATTTAGCGATCAGAGACGGAGAAGATCACAGTTTTTATAATCAGTTTAATAAAATTGACAAAATAAAACATGCAGTTGTTTTTTATGAAAATGATATTGCTGTGGGCTGTGGCGCTTTTAGAGAAAAAGAAACTGATTCGGTGGAAATAAAACGCATGTACGTGCATCCGGATCATCGAAAAAAAGGAATTGCCTCTCAGGTTTTAGCAGAACTAGAACGCTGGGCTGCAGAAATCAACTATCCGTACACGGTTTTAGAAACCGGAAAAAAACAACCCGAAGCCATTGCTTTGTACCAAAAATCAGGTTACAGCATAATTCCGAATTATCCTCCTTACGAAAACGTGGAGAATAGTGTTTGCATGAAAAAGACTTTATAATAATGAAAATGACAGCCGAAGCATTAAAACAAAAAGTGGGACAATTCTTTTTTCCTGCTGTTTTTATAAACGATACCGAAGAAAATATTCAGGAAACCGAACGTTTGATCAAAGAACACAACATTGGCGGATTGACTTTTTTTCATAGTCGGGCGAGCGCTGCAACGAATTATGAAAGCAAGAAAAAAGTTGTTTTTAATGACGATAGTTATCAAAAAATAAAAGACTTAATTATTCGCTACCAAAAAGCGGCTTCTACTCCCCTTTTAATTAGTATTGATGCCGAATGGGGCTTGGCGATGCGTATCGAAAAAACTCCGCAATATCCGTACGCGATTACGCTTGGCGCTTTGCCTTCAACTAAAGCTAATTTGGTATACGAAGTTGGAAAACAAATTGGTTTAGATCTCAAATCCGCCGGAATTCATTATAATTTATCGCCATTGGCAGACATCAACAATAACCCCAATAATCCGGTTATTGGGTACCGTTCTTTTGGCGAAAACAAAAAGAAAGTCGCTGATTTTGCTGTCGAATATTTAAAAGGAATGTCTGAAGTTGGCATTTTAGGCTGTTTGAAACACTTTCCCGGACACGGAAATACCAATGTCGATTCGCATTTGGGATTGCCGGTTTTAAATGAAACTTTGGAAGAATTATTAGAAAACGAATTATATCCTTTCATTAAAGGAATTGAAAATAATGTCGACTCCATAATGATTGGACATTTGGCCGTTCCAAGCTTAAATGACGGAAAAAATACATCGGCTACTTTATCAAAACCTATTATCGAAACACTTTTGCGCGAGAAATTGGGTTATGATGGTTTGGTAATTTCTGATGCGTTAAACATGCACAGCGTTTCTAAATTGTATGAAACAAAAGGCGAATTGGAATGGGAAGCTTTCAACGCCGGAAATGATATTTTATGCTTCGCCGAAAATGTTCCTGAAGGAATTGAAGCGATTCTTAAAAATGCTTCGCCGGATAGAATTGAAGAAAGTTTCAATAGAATCCTGAAAGCGAAAGAAAAAGTAGGTCTTATAAATGATTCTTTTGCTGCAACCGGCGAGTTAAATTTCGAAAAAGCTTCTCAATTAAATCTTGAAATTGCAGAAAACTGTATTACAAAAGTTATCGGTAATTCCGTTTCTGACTTGGTTTTCGAATCTCAAAAAAACAATCAATTAGCCAAATTGAGTTTATATAAAAATGTTGAGAATACTTTTTTCAAAACCTTAAATTCAAAATTACCTTCACCGGAATTTGCTTTTGAAAATCTGGAAATTTCAGATATTTCATCCATCAAAAAAGAACTGGAAAATTTCGAAACGATTCTTATTTCGTTATTTGTTCCGAAGGCAAAACCTTTGAATAATTTTGAAGTGAATGATGAAGTCTTCGTTTTACTTTCAGAATTGCTTCAAACTAAAAAATGTGTTGTTTACGTTTTCGGAAATCCGTATGTTTTGCCTTTAATTCCTAATCTTTCCAAGGCTTCAGGACTAATTGAGGTCTATCAGGATTTTGAAGAATTTCAAAAAGTTGCAGGAATTTATCTTCTTGAAAATAAAAATCATTCAGGAAGCTTACCCGTAAATACTGACATTCAATAACTTACAAATTACTCAATCATCATCATAATTAAAAATTATTACTTAATAAATATTAATAATTACATCTTATTGTAATTACCTTTACTTATACCCTACTTTTGCACCAAATAAATATTTAACTTAAAACGAAAAATATGTCTTTAGTAGGAAAAAAATTCCCAAGTATTGCAGTAGATGCTATCTCAGAAATGGGTGATAACTTAAAAATCAACATTTTTGAAGAAGCAGTAAACAACAACAAAAAAGTATTATTGTTTTGGTACCCAAAAGATTTCACTTTTGTATGTCCAACTGAATTACACGCCTTTCAAGCTGCATTACCAGAATTTGAAAAAAGAAATACTATCGTAATCGGAGCTTCTTGCGACACAAACGAAGTACACTTTGCGTGGTTAAACACTCCAAAAAACAATGGTGGAATCGAAGGTGTTACTTACCCAATCCTTGCTGACACAAACCGTAACTTATCTAACATTTTAGGAATTTTAGATATTGAAACTACAGAATACAGCGAAGAAACTGATTCAGTTATCATCGAAGGTTCAAACGTAACTTACAGAGCTACTTACCTTATTGACGAAACTGGAAAAATCTTCCACGAAAGTGTTAACGATATGCCATTAGGACGTAACGTAAACGAATACTTAAGAATGGTTGATGCTTACACTCACATCCAGGAAAAAGGAGAAGTTTGTCCTGCAAACTGGGAAGCTGGTAAAGAAGCTATGTCTGCTGACAGAATCAGTACTGCTGAATACTTAAGCGCAAACTAATTTTTTATAAAGGTACAAAGGTTCAGAGGTACAGAGTGGCAAAGGTTTTTTGCTGCTACGATTTACAAAGTTTCTAAACTTTGTTCTTTGAACCTTTGCTACTTTAAAATTATCAAAAACATACAAAGCTACAGAGCGACAAAGAAAAATGAAGTTTCAAAAACTTTGTTCCTTTGAACCTTTGCCGCTTTGAACCTTAAAAAAATAAAAAAATGTTAATCGACTTAAACGAAGATACGTTAGCAGATTTAGTTGCTAAAAACGAAAAAGTAGTAGTACAATATTCAGCTTCATGGTGTGGAAATTGCCGTATTATGAAACCAAAATTCAAAAAATTAGCGACAGAAAATGAAGCTATCACTTTTGTTTTGGTTGATGCAGAAAATTCTCCGGAATCAAGAAAATTAGCCAATGTAAGCAACTTGCCAACATTCGCAACTTTCGTAAACGGACAATTAGTTGGAGAAACTCAAACCAACAAACAAGAAGTTTTAATCGACTTGGTAAACGCAATTGCATAATGAGATTAGTTAGACTAACTTAGATTTTAGACTTCTTAGATGTTGTCCTAAATTAAAGAAAGTCTAAGAAGTCTAATGTCTAAAAATCTAAGAAATCCAGAAATATGAAATTACCTGTAATAAAGCAATTAACGCAATTTATCGAAGAAAACGATCAGGATTATATCATCGAAACTATTGAAGTTTTAGAAGCTATGACTGAGATTCCATCTTTAAAAGATGAAGAATTGGATGTAATTGGCGAATTGATTTCAAATATGTATGGCGCACTTGAAGTACACAAAATGGTATCTCAGGGCACTGACAAAAAAGAAGCTTTAAATGCGTTCATGAAACGTGTTTTAGGTTCGATCGATAAATAAACTGGCCTCTTTCCTGAAAAATAAAAAAACATGACTAAAGAAGCGTTTTCTAAACAAGAGAGCGCTTTTTTTTATGCCTAATTATTTGGGCGAGACAACATTAGAAAAAGGGGCTAATCTAGCATAGCATTATTCGCCCCTTTCCCTAATGCTGTCGGGCTATCCGCTCCGCCGCGGCGGATTGCTCCTATCCCTCTCGCGGAGCAGCCGTTTTCAGTTTAAAAATAAACAAAAGTCTACGCCAGCAAAGTCATTGCGATGAACGAAGCAACCGCACTAACAAAAGCAAACTTTGAGGATTTACTAAGTGAGATTGCTTCGTTCCTCGCAAAGACAAAAAAAATCTGCGTTAATCTGTGTTTTCGCAAAGCGAATCAGCGTCATCCGCGTTCCATATCGACACAAAACCACAAAGACAAAATCAGAACATTCACAACATAAATTCACAAATTATTCGTTATCTTATAACTAGCTTAATTGTGATGACAACGCCTAACAAATACTTTTAGATTCAAATATTAATCCTTACTTTTGAACCTCATTAAAAAAAATCACCATGGCTTCAATAACATTAGGAGGAAATCCAGTTCATACATCAGGAGAATTACCAAAAGTAGGTTCACAACTTGCTGATTTCAAATTAGTACAAAATGATTTATCAGTAGCTTCATTAAGCAATTTTGCTGGTAAAAAATTAGTTTTAAATATTTTTCCAAGTATCGATACGGGAACTTGTGCGACTTCTGTTAGAAAATTCAACGAAAGTGCAAGCAATTTAGAAAACACTACTGTTTTGTGTATTTCGAGAGATTTACCATTTGCTCAAAAACGTTTTTGTGGTGCTGAAGGATTAGAGAATGTTGTAAACTTATCTGATTTTAAAGAAGGTTCTTTTGGTAAAACAAATGGTTTAGAAATCCTTGACGGACCTTTAGCCGGTTTACACTCAAGAGCAATCATTGTGGTTGATGCTGACGGAAAAGTTCTTCATACAGAACAAGTTGCTGAAATTGCAAACGAACCAAATTACGAAGCAGCTTTAGCAGCACTATAATATCCAGATAATGGCATTTGAAAAAGATAATACCTTTGTAACAGGTCGATTAAAAAGCATGACTTATGCTTTTAACGGAGCTGTTAAACTTATAAAAACAGAGCATAGCATCATGGTTCAATTCTCTTTGGGAATTATTATGACCATTGCGGGGTTCTATTTTAATATTTCACAAACTGAATGGCTTTTCCAGGTATTAGCTATCGGTTTAGTAATGAGCATTGAAGGATTGAATACGGCTGTAGAAAAAATTGCCGACTTTATTCATCCTGATTATAGCAAACGAATCGGATTTATTAAAGATATTGCTGCAGGAGCGGTATTTTTTGCCGCAATGACAGCAATAGCAATAGGCTTGATTATTTATATACCCAAATTTATATAGGCAATACTAAACGCAAGAATGGCAAAAACAACCAAAAAAGATACTGTAAATAAAAAAACCGAACCAAAAGCTGAGAGTTTAAAATCTTGGAGACCTAACAAACAACAACGTTTTGTTATGGGCTGTCTTTTGATATTATTTTCTATTGCATTATTAGTTGCATTTATTTCTTTTTATGTCAACGGACAATGGCAATTAGATCAAAGCGCTGTTAGCCAGCTTGATGATCGATCTGAAGTAGTACAAAACTGGCTAGGAAAATTTGGCGCTTATCTTGCCGATTTAATTGTATACAGAGGTTTTGGAATCGCATCTTTTATACTTGTGCGATTGTTTTTCCTTACCGGAATGTTTCTGGCTTTGGAATTATCGCTTAGAAAGCTAAAAAATATCTGGTTTTGGGATTTATTTGCTATTATTATTGTATCCATATTATTTGGATTCTTTGCTACTTCTGCACCAGAATTGGGCGGAACAATTGGTTATGAATTAAACTTATTTTCACAGGATTACATCGGAAAAACAGGAACTTTATTGGCCTTGCTTTTCGGATTAATCGTGTATCTGATTTTCAAAATAAAATTATCTCCAGAGAAAATTCAATCGTATTTTGATTCAACTAAAAAAGAATTAAAAACAGAATTAAGCTCTTTGAATACTCCGCCACAAGCGGAAAGCGCCTATAATTTAGAAGAATTCGCTATTGAGGAAGAAGATCCTGAATTAGATAATATTCATTTAAAAACGGAAGATACTCAATTCGAAATCAACAAAGAAGCTTTAAAACCAACTATTACAAATTCATCAGAAATTGATTTAAATCCGGTTTTAAAACCAGTTCAGATGAATATAAATCCGGTAACGGAAACTCCTGTTCACAACGACGAATTGGTTATCGAAAAACCGGAAGAAGAAGATATTATCGAAGAAAATCTGGCTTCTCGTCTGGTTGCTGATTTTGGTTTATTTGATCCAACTTTGGATTTATCAAATTATAAATTCCCAACCATCGATTTATTAAAAGAATATTCGACGGGCGGAATCACGATTAATCAGGAAGAATTAGAAGAAAACAAAAACAAAATTGTAGATACACTTCGTAACTACAAAATTGAAATTGCACAGATTAAAGCTACCGTAGGCCCATCGGTAACTTTATATGAAATTGTACCAGAAGCAGGAATCAGAATCTCTAAAATTAAGAGTTTAGAAGATGATATTGCTTTGTCACTTTCGGCATTAGGAATTCGTATTATTGCGCCGATTCCAGGAAAAGGAACAATTGGTATTGAGGTTCCGAACAAGAATCCTACTATGGTTTCTATGAAAAGCGTTATTGGATCTGCAAAGTTTCAGGAAGCTGAAATGGAGCTGCCAATTGCTTTGGGAAAAACTATTTCAAACGAAACTTTTGTTGTCGATTTAGCCAAAATGCCCCACCTATTGATGGCAGGAGCTACCGGACAAGGAAAATCGGTTGGATTAAATGCAGTCTTAACTTCGCTTTTATATAAAAAACATCCGGCAGAAGTAAAATTCGTTTTGGTAGATCCGAAAAAAGTAGAGCTTACGCTTTTTAATAAAATAGAAAGACATTATTTAGCCAAACTTCCTGATGCAGGAGATGCTATTATTACAGACAATGCAAAAGTAGTGAACACGTTAAATTCACTTTGCGTTGAAATGGACAATCGTTATTCATTATTGAAAGATGCAATGGTGCGTAATATTAAAGAATACAACGAAAAATTCAAATCAAGAAAATTAAATCCCGAAGCAGGACATAGATTTTTGCCTTACATTGTTTTGGTTGTCGATGAGTTTGCCGATTTGATTATGACCGCAGGAAAAGAAGTCGAAATTCCGATTGCGCGTTTGGCTCAATTAGCCCGTGCTATTGGTATTCACTTAATTATCGCAACACAAAGACCTTCGGTAAACGTAATTACAGGTTTGATTAAAGCGAATTTCCCCGCGAGAATTGCTTTTAGAGTAACTTCAAAAATTGATTCAAGAACTATTTTGGATACTCAGGGAGCCGATCAGTTAATTGGTCGCGGAGATTTATTATATACAAATGGAAATGATGTAACCCGTGTTCAGTGTGCTTTCATTGACACACCTGAGGTTGAAAAAATTACAGATTTTATTGGTTCTCAAAAAGCATATGCCACAGCATATTTGCTTCCGGAGTTTGTTGGAGAAGAAAATGGCATTAATCTTGATATAGATATTTCCGAAAGAGATACTTTATTTAGAGAAGCCGCTGAAATTATTGTCAATGCGCAACAAGGTTCAGCATCTTTATTGCAAAGAAAATTAAAATTAGGATACAACAGAGCAGGTCGTTTGATCGATCAACTGGAGGCAGCCGGTATTGTTGGTCCGTTTGAAGGCAGTAAAGCACGTAGTGTGAACATCTTAGATTTAAGTGCTCTTGATCAATTTTTTAACAATGAACAAAATTAATTCTATCATGAAAGCAAAAATTCAAGAAATCAACAACAATTCTATCAAAAACAGGACTAAAAAATGCTTACAAATAGCACTTTTATTTCTTTTGAGCTTTACCTCTATTCAGGCTCAGGATAAAAAAGCAAAGGATTTATTGAACCAGGTAACAGCCAAAATAAAAAGTTACGACAATATTGCTATTGACTTTAAATATTCTTTGAACAATGCTAAAGAAAATATCAATCAGGACAGCAAAGGAAATGTTGTAATGAAAGGCAATCAATATGTATTGAATTTCATGGGCGTTACTAAAATATTTGACGGGCAAAAAACGTATACTATTGTTCCTGAAGATGAAGAAGTTACTATTTCAAAAGTAAACGAAAAAGACGATAATGCTATTACGCCTTCAAAAATGCTTACTTTCTTTAATTCCGGATACAAATACAATATGGATATTGTTCAAAATGTAAAAGGAAGAAAAATTCAATATATTAAATTAGCACCTACAAACACCAAAGATCAAAGAAAAGAGATTCTTTTAGGTATTGATGTACAAACAAAACACATCTACAATTTGATTGAAACAGGAAAAAATGGAACAAAAACCACTTTAACCGTTAATTCTTTTAAAACCAATCAGCCTTTATCAAAAAATCAATTTACCTTTGTAGCGAGCAAATATCCAAAATACTACATCAACAAATTAGATTAAACCAAGGTTGAAAATTTTAGACAAATACTTACTAAAAACATTTCTGATTACATTTACTACGGTATTTGTAATCCTTTTTTTTATATTCATTCTTCAAACTGTATGGCTCTTTATCTCTGAATTGGCAGGTAAAGACCTTGATTTGATATTGGTTATAAAATTCCTTCTTTTCTCAATGCCCCGAATTATTCCGTTGGTTTTACCTTTATCGGTTTTACTGTCGTCAATTATGACTTTCGGAAATTTAGCCGAAAATTATGAGTTTGCAGCCATGAAATCTTCGGGAATATCATTGCAAAGAGCAATGCGGGTTTTAATCATTTTTATCTTCGTATTAAGTATTGTTGCGTTTTGGTTTGCCAATAATGTGATTCCGTATGCTGAATATAAATTTGTCAATTTCAGAAAAAACATTGCTCAGGCCAAGCCCGCTATGGCTATCGCTGAAGGTCAGTTTAACGACGTTGGAACATATAATATTAAGGTAAACAAAAAATCAGGCGAAAACGGAAACATTTTAACTGGGGTTACAATACATGAAAAAGCAAATAGTTTTGGCGAAAACAAAACTGTTATAAAAGCTAAAGATGGCGAACTAATTAGTAATGAAAAATCGAGTATTTTAAAACTTGTTTTAAATGACGGTTATTATTATCAGGATGTAACTCCAAAAAAATACGAAGATCGTTCTAAACTCCCTTTTATAAAAAGTGACTTTAAAAAACAAATTATCAACATTGATTTATCTGAACTAAACAAGGTTGATGAGAATCAGGCAAGCGTAAACAGTACAAACGGAATGCTGAATGTAAATGAATTACGCTATACTTTAGACTCCTTAAATAAAAACCTGAATAACGAAATAGTTTCATTTTCAGAAAATATAAATCAGCGTGTTGGAATCAAAGCTTCTCCGAAAGTTTTAAAAACAGACAAAAAGAAAAAAGCATTACCAAATGATCTTTTATCTCTGTACACCAACAAACAAAAGTCTGATATTTTAAAAATGGCGAGCAGTACTGTTACAAGTAACATCTACTCTATCGAGTCGACTCAAAAAGATTTAAAAGACAAACAAAGAGATATTAATAAACATTTAAGCGCATTATACGAGAAATTTGTAATTGCTTTTGCCTGTTTTTTAATGTTTTTTATCGGCGCTCCATTAGGCGCTATCATCCGTAAAGGCGGACTTGGTTTGCCAATTGTATTTGCGGTTTTGATTTTTATTACATTCCACTTTATTAATACTTTTGGAAAAAGACTTTCGCAGGAAGGCGGTATGACTCCTTTTATGGGCTCATGGATGTCTTCTTTTATACTACTGCCATTGGCGGTTTTATTAACATATCGTGCCACAAACGACAATGGATTAATTAATTTTGATGCCATTACAACTCCAATATCACAACTGTTTCAAAAAATTTCCGAGCGATTTTCTCCCGCTCAAAACAAACAATAATTATGTCAACAAAAATACAACTTAATACCATTGAAGAAGCTATAGAAGATATTCGTCAAGGTAAAGTAATCATTGTAGTCGATGATGAAGATCGTGAAAATGAAGGTGATTTTTTGGCTGCAGCCGAAAAAGTAACTCCGGAAATGATCAATTTCATGGCTACACACGGACGTGGATTAATTTGCGCTCCATTAACAGAAAGCCGTTGTAAAGAATTGGATTTAAGACCAATGGTCACTAATAATACAGATCATATGGAAACTGCTTTTACAGTTTCTGTAGATTTAAAAGGACATGGAGTAACGACAGGAATTTCAGCAGCAGACAGGGCAAAAACAGTATTGGCTCTAACGGATGCAAATGTAAAACCACATGAATTGGCACGACCTGGGCATATTTTTCCTTTGGTAGCCAAACAAGGTGGTGTTTTAAGAAGAACCGGACATACGGAAGCGGCGATTGATTTTGCAAGATTGGCAGGATTTAAATCAGCTGGTGTAATCTGTGAAATTTTAAATGAAGACGGAACTATGTCTCGTTTGCCGGAACTTGTGAAAGTGGCTAAAAAATTCAATTTAAAATTAGTTTCGATTGAAGATCTTGTAGCTTACAGAATGCAGCACGATAGTTTAATTGTTAAGAAAGAAGATTTTGATATTGAAACCCGTTTTGGAACTTTTAGATTAAGAGCTTACGAACAAACGACAAATAAACAAATTCATATTGCTTTAACGAAAGGAACATGGAATCTTGGAGAACCTATCTTAACAAGAATTCACTCTTCGCAGGTAAATAATGATTTATTAGGCACTTTGACAAATAATGCAGAACAGCAATTAGACGATATGTTTAAAGTGATTAATGAAAATGGCAAAGGTGCCATTATTTTTATTAATCAGGATATGTCTGCTGTAAACTTACTAAACAGAATTTCCGAACTGAAAGCTTTACAGTCTAATGGCACATTGAAAGCACCAAAAATTGTAATTGACAGTAAAGATTACGGAATTGGAGCTCAAATTCTGCATGATATTGATATTTCAAAAATTAGATTGGTATCAAATACGGAACAAACTAAGCGTGTTGGAATGATTGGATATGGTCTTGAAATCACTGAATACGTAAGCTACTAATAATATGGGGACTTTAGAAGAACGAATTTCAAAAGCAGAGACTCATATATTTAAAGCAGTTTTTCCGAGTACTACAAATCATTATGATACATTATTTGGGGGAACTGCGCTTCATCTTATGGATGAAGTGGCTTTTATTTGTGCGACAAGATTTAGCCGAAAGAAAGTTGTGACGATTTCAACTGGTCAAATTGATTTTAAAAAAGCAATTCCGGCCGGAACTTTAATCGAATTAGTTGCAAAAGTTGATAGCGTAGGAAGAACCAGCTGTAAAATTCACGTTGATATTTTCATGGAACAGATGTATTCGGAGCTTCGTGAAACGGTAGTTTCAGGAACTTTTTCGTTTGTTGCAGTTGATGAAAACAAAAAACCAACACCAATTTTGGATTAATTACGTAATTTAACGTAAAAATGTTTTTAAAATAAATACTGATTATGAAGCACTTGAAAATTAATTTAAAATAATCAGTAAAAAAGCTTAAAAAAAGTTTTGAGAACCGAAAAAGGGTCTTATATTTGCACTCGCAATCAGCAAATGATCGCAACATATTGGAGAAATGGCAGAGCGGTCGAATGCGGCAGTCTTGAAAACTGTTGACTGTAACAGGTCCGGGGGTTCGAATCCCTCTTTCTCCGCGAAGGCGTGAAAACAAGGGAAAAATAAGATTTTCAAAGTTTTTAAAAAAGCCTAAAAAAGCGGTAAACCCTGCAAATCAAACGATTTGCAGGGTTTTTTCTTTTATACCGCTTTTCAATATTTATAAAATCGCGCAAAATCTTTGTGGCACATTCGTGGTACATGGGGTTTTTGAAAACTAGAAACTCAGCAAAATTCAGGCTTATGGAATTAGTTCGAAACTTTATATACTTCACCAAAAAAATAAAAAAGTAATTTTTTTAATCTTTATAAAAGTACAACCAAGTACTGGAAGAAATTTCGAAAGCATAATGATGAAATAGCAGCAAATGATAACGGACTTGAGAGCTAAACTGTGGAGTGAGCAATTTCTTAGTATCGAGAGCCTTTTTCTTTATGCCTATGCAAAAGTTAAATCTGATGTAAAGAAAAATGCATATCACAAAAAAAACCGCCTTGCATGAAATACAAGACGGCTGTCCATAAAAACATAATCTTCCATTTATGCTTCTATCTGTTTTATAAAGTTGTAAGTACTTTAAAGAGCTTACTTTTTGTTCTTTTTTACCATGGTGATATAGTATCCGTAGACAATAGCAATAACTATTAGAACCAAATCCGAATTAGCGTTAATGATAGAATTAATCATATTATTAACTTCTGTTATCAAATTAAACAGGCAAATCGCCAAAACCTTTTCAGCAATACAGAAAAGTGTTACCTAACTTTGTAAAAATACGGTAGTTTGGCATTATATAACTGTTGCTCTAGATATAAAATATAACTTATAGTAATAATTAACGATAATTTTTTCAAATCATGAAACATTGCATTACTAAAAAACTGTCAAAAGCCAATATTTAAATACATTTATATTTATCCTTATATTTTATAAGCTCCCTATCCGTTATAGCAAGCAGTTTCTCCAGAAGTGCAATTTTATCCCTGTAGAGTGTCTCTATTTTAGAAAGATCGCACTGCTCCAGAGACACCTTAGGCTTTATAAAATCGCTCTTATACAGACTGCTTTCAAACTTTATAATGCTAATAAGATCCATTTCAAAAATAGAGACGATCTCTTCTAATTTGTCACAAGTGAGAGGACTCTTGCCTTTTTCAATTCTATTGTAGCTCGTCTGGGTAATGTTAAGCATTAAGGCCATATACTCCTGAGTGTACTCTTTAAGTTCCCTGATTCTTTTTATATTTTCGTTTATATTTCCCGGCATTTGAATTTGGATTTATAAGTAGAAGTATTAGAAAATAACCGTAATCAATTATCGCTAAAATCTCTCTTCCACTTTTTTACCATTGTAATTAATAATCTTTGTCATTCCACTTGGCATTACAATAGTAAATTTTCTGCTGGTTAGCATTCCGGTATATTGTCCTTTTCTATTTGAAATCGTTAATGTTTTTGATGTCTCATGCCATAAAAATTCAATTTCAGAATAAAATCCTTTTTCATAATTGTAATTATCAAACTCATCCTCATAAAGCACAAAAGAACAATCCTTGCCCGGATATACTTTTATCTCCAAGTTATCCCACTTTTTCTGGGTTGCAAATTGGACTTTGGGACCAAAGGGAATAATTGCTCCTTCCCTTACATACAGGGGCAGCATATCGATGGCTGTTTTTCTTACAATTTCCTGACCTCCCTTAATTTTCTCATTTGTCCAGAAGTCATACCAATGTGTGCCAGCTGGCAGATACACTTTACTTGACTTTTCTTCTGTAAAGTCTATAGTTGTTTT
Organism: Flavobacterium sp. MEB061; assembly: GCF_000834715.1. Classification (NCBI taxonomy): domain Bacteria; kingdom Pseudomonadati; phylum Bacteroidota; class Flavobacteriia; order Flavobacteriales; family Flavobacteriaceae; genus Flavobacterium; species Flavobacterium sp. MEB061. The sequence goes on from NZ_JXQR01000059.1 coordinate 91,948, forward strand.
TTCTGTGTGTTTTTTATCTCCTTGCTGATTCCATCCCGTTGATTCGTTTACTTTTACTATTTTCTCTGGAGTGTATTGTGCCTGGACAACGGGAGCTACTAAGATTGATCTGCCAAACATAAACTCATCTTTAATATCCCATCCTTTTTTATCAGTTGGAAAATCCATAAATAATGCCCGCATAAAACTGGATTTCTTGCTTGTAACTTCCCATGATGTGGAATAAATATAAGGAAGAAGCGCATAACGAAGATTAATAAATTTCTCTATTGCATCATAAATTGGTTCACCTTTTACACCAAAATTATAAATCTCTCTTGGAACATCGGTGCCATGAGAACGCATCATTGAATTAAAAGTGCCAAATTGAATCCAACGCACGTACAATTCCTGATAAAGCGGATTTTTGGCTCCTGATCTTTCATTCCATGCTTGTTTATAAGCTCCTGCAAAAAAACCTCCTATATCTGAATTCCAATGTGGTATACCTGTAAGGGTGAAATTTAATCCGGCCGGAATCTGATTACGAAGTGTTTCCCAACTCGAACCTGTATCTCCAGACCATGTATTGGCGCCGTAGCGCTGTTGGCCTGCAAAAGCAGATCGGGTTAAAATAAATACACGCTTGTCTGATGTAGTTTTACGCTGATGGTCGTAAACTCCGCCCACTGTCATTAAAGGATATGCATTTCGCACTTTTCTAAAAGATCCCAGATATGTTTTTGTATCATAATCTGCGGGTTTTGGCTCAAAGTGATCCGGCTCTGTAGAATCCATCCACCAGCCGTCAATACCATGAGAAAATAATCCTTTATTGGCATATTTCCAATAAATGTCTCTCGCCTGAGGATTGTATGGGTCATATACTCTAACTCCTGAAGGATAATCTGCATTTGGAGGCCATATTTCTGAACCGGATTCCGGCCAGGTTTTAATATTAAATAACATGCCCTTTTGATCCATTTCTTTATAAGGTTTTGTCTGCGGACCAAAGGAAGACCAAATCGAAATAATCATATGAGCATTAAGATTATGAACCTCATCAACCATTTTTTTTGGATCTGAAAATTCAGGATTCAAAAACTCCATTGCATTCCATAAATAATTGTTGCCCCAATATTGCCAATCCTGTATTATTCCGTCAAGGGGTACTGATAGTTCACGATACTTTTTAACGACATCTACCAATTCATTCTGACTTTTATATCGCTCTTTACTTTGCCAGAAGCCATAGGTCCACAAAGGAAACATTGGTACTTTTCCGGTCAATTCCCGCATTTCCCCAATTACCCCATCTGCATTACCTCCATACATAAAATAATAATCAACAGCATCTCCCACAATCGATTTAAAAGAAGTTTCGGTGGCATCATCTTTAAATTCTGTTGGAGAATAGTTATCCCAATAAAGCCCATAGCCTTTTATTGATTGAAAAAAAGTCACGGCATCATCCACATTGCCCTGCTCAAGATGATATTTTTGATTTCTTTGGTTTAATTCTCCGTTTTGATGTTGTCCCAAACCATAAATCGGTTCCTCTTTATCTAAGATAAAAGACTGTGTGACTGTAAAGGTATTTACTCCTGCATCATCAAAAGTTTCAAATTTCGTTCCCTGAGGTTTTTCTTTTAATAATTCATTTTCAGAGGATGCAAATGCTACATTTCCTGAATCAGTATCTATACTAACAGTTAATTGATCTGATTTTAAAAAGATAATGTTACCAAGAGTTTTGACACTAAAAGCAGTTTTAGCAGGCTTTAAAACTACCGAGAGACTTTCTTTTGAAAAATTCTTCATCTCCGGAAATTTAATAACCCTGACAATAGCAGGACTGTAAAACTGTATTTCTATGTTATTGCCATTGGCAATAGTCTTGATTCCTTGAATGGTTTTCTGGAATTTCTGCCCATTACTATGAAAGCAAAAAAGCAGCACAGTACATAAAGAGTAAATAATTTTCATTTCAATTGGGTTAAATAGTTTAGTGCAATAAAAATAACTTTTGTCATTTTTAAAGTCTTTAAACTATGTTGAAATAATTATAACTAATGTTGAAATCAGATAATACTTATCACAAAACACAAAAAATCAGCGTATTAAAAATAATTCATTTACTGTTTTGAAACATTTTTACCCTCTGCTCTGGCTGGGTGTTTTACCAAAAGCTTCATGAAAGCATTTAGTAAAATAAGAAATACTATTAAAACCTACCTGATCAGATACATCTGCAATCGTCAGTTTTTTATCCAATAGCAATTCGGCTGCTTTTTTTAATCGAATAGTACGAATAAAATTTGTGGGAGAATGATCTGTAAGTGCCATAAGTTTTCGATATAAACCAGTACGATCCATATTCATATCCTCACTGAACTTTTCTACTGTATAATCAGAATTCGACAAATTATCTAAGACACACTGAAAAGTACGTTTTAAAAACTCCTGATCAATTGGATTATCTGTTAATGTATCAATTTGCACTTCCTTTTTATTAGTGAAAGTTTTTCGTCTCGTCTCATTTATCTCCAATAGTTTATCAATTCGAAGCACTAGCAAATTAATATCAAAGGGCTTTACCATATAAGCATCGACTCCTGCCTTATAACCTTCAAATCGGGCTTCATCTGAGGTTCTTCCGGTAAGCATGATAATGGGAATGTGGCTTACGGCAATCGTATTCCGAATCGCCTGGCTTAATTCCGGGCCATCCATTTGTGGCATCATCATATCTGTTACGATAAGATCCGGGACATGCATTATTGCTTTCTTTAAACCTTCTTCCCCGTTATGGGCTGTGATCACATTATAATAATTTTTCAATTCATCCAGCAAATAGCCTCTAAAAATAATGTGATCCTCAACAATAAGTATATTTTTTCTTGTTACTACTTCTCCTTCAAAAGACTTCAATTCCGTTTTTTTAAGCACTGATAATAGTACCTTAAAACAAGTTCCCTGCTCTGTATTACTTGTTACGCTAACCCACCCGCCATGCATTGCTGCATAATATTTCACCATGTACAAGCCTATACCACTGCCTGTTGCTATCTCATTTTGATTGTCTGCCTGATAAAAACGATTAAAAATATTATCTATTTCTATCTTAGGAATTCCAATCCCTGAATCTTCAACCAAAATTATCAGAACTTTATCTAAATTGTCAATTATAGCTGAGAATTTAACTGTACCTCCTGAACCTGTAAATTTAAAAGCATTAGAAAGCAGGTTAATTATTATTCTGGTAATTTTTTGCCTGTCCAGATACAAATCATCGTTTTGCGGGTCTATATCCCAGGTAAAGTCAATTTCTTTTTCCTTTGCTATCGCTACATAGGCTTTACACAATTCAGTTATGAATGAAAGATTATCATAAAAATTGCAATGTAATATTTCTTCTCCCGTATCGATCTTTTTAAAATCAAGCAACTGATTCACAGTGTCCAATAAAAGATCGCTATTGGAGCTAATTTGCTGCAGTTCTCTTTTTATTTTCTCATCTGCCACTTTTGCAAGCAGTGATTTTAAAGGTGTTATTATAAGTGTGAGCGGCGTACGCAATTCATGACTCATATTGGTTATAAAATCTGACTTTGCTCTTTCTATAGCATAATCTTGTTGCCTTTTGCGGATTAAAGTATTATGCTTTATAAGAACCTTTGAAATTAAAGCAATCCCCATACATAATATAACCAAATAAAGCACTTTGGCAAGAGTAGTATTCCATATAGGAGGCTCGATGATAATTAAAAGATTTTTCACTCTGCCAGGCCAGTGTAAACCGTCAGAACTGGCTTGCACCTTAAAAGCATAGTGGCCGGGGGATATATTAGTATAGCTAGCTTCACCTATTCCGGATATAGAATTCTCACTGCGCCAATTCTTATCAACATGCTCCAATTTATATCTGAAATAGGTGTGTGATTGATTGACATAATTAAGTCCGGAAAACCCAATGCTAAAAAAGTTTTGATCATGTTTTAGCTTTAAGGTATCTGTTGATGTTATCGAATTTTTTAAAATAATATCTTTGTTTATTTTCTGACCACTCGTCACATTCTTGCCAAACAATTTGAAATTAATGAATATTGGATTAAGAATAAATTGATTATCTCTCGCATCATTTCTTTTTAGATTGTTCATACCGTCTATTCCTCCAATAAATAATCCACTCTTTGAGGAAATAAGCGCAGCACGATCCACAAATGGATATTCCAGGACTCCGGTAAATTTATCATAATTTACAATTCTAAAAGTAAGTCCGCTTGCTGCTCTTTTTTTAATAATATGGCTTACGCCACGTGAGGTGGTGACCCATAAGGAACGATCGACATCTTCTACTATCGCCTTAATGCTATTGTTTACTAAACCTTTATCCGTATTTAATTCATATAGTTTTTGATTTTTATGATCCCAAATTGTCAGTCCATTATAAGTGCCCAGCCATAAATCCTGATCAGAGTCAGATAAAAGACAACTGTATTTATGGCTTTTTTGACTGAACATTGGTATTCTTTTATGCCCTTTTGCTAAAGGTCTTATAATTTTATCACCTGAAATATTCATTATAAAAGGGCCATCAAAAGAAATACCTATTAATTGATGATTCCACTGAGTGATTTGAAATACATCAGCAGGAGAATCCTTCAAAAAGGAGAGACCAAAAGACTGAAAAGAATTATTCCACTTGAAAACTCCATCTTCAGTGCAGACAAATATTTCGTTTTTAGTGGTTTGGTAAACACTAATGGTAAGCTGTTTTGTATATTGTTTTATAAAACCATTTGTGCCAAATACATAAAGTCCTTTATTGGTCGAAATCCATACTTGACCTGTAGAATCTTTGAGCAGAGAATAGCAATGCAATTCAGAAAGCAAAACTTTGAATAATTTACTATGATTGAGAGGAAGTTCGGCTATATAGAGTCCTTTATTTGTACCAATAAGCAATTTACCATCAACAGTTTCTTCAAAACAATTTACCTGAAATTCATCATTATCTTTTAAGTTGAAATTACTTTTCTGATAATATTTAAAACGGGAACGATCCGGATGATGATAATAAATTCCTTTATTTAATGTCCCTATCCAGAGTCCTCCCTGATAATCAAATAAAACAGTACTCACTTCGGTTTTTATTTTGTCTTTTTCTGTTAAATTTAACTCAGGATAAAAACTGCCCAAAGTACTTCCCGCTCTAAAATACCAAAGTCCTTTACTGCAGCTAATGAAAAAGTCTCCATTTTTATTTGCTGCAAAGGTATTCAGCCAATATGTATCGGTTTGTAATAACACTTTTGACTTCCTGGTCTGAGTATCATATCGAATCAATTGTCCTTTTGCGATTCCAGACCTTACAAGATATAGATATTTACCAACCGCTGTGGTGTGATTCCAATCATTAAAATCATCCAAGGTACCTTTGACAACAGATAGTTTATAAATTTCTTTTGATGAGGAGCGATCAAAACAACGGATTAATCCCGATTTATAAATTAAATATACCTTTTGCTGATGAACAACAAGATCATAAAGTTGTTCATCAGGGCTTCCCTTTATAAAAATTTTGTTTAAAAAGCAGACTACCTTTTTTGAATCCTGCTCGTAACAAAGCAGTGCACCCAAATCATCTACTACCCATATATCTTTTTTTTCATCAACAAATAAATCGTGCGGGGTGCCTTTAAATCCTAAAAAATGCAGCGTTTTAATTGGATCGGATTCACTCTTTTCTTTAGAGACATTAATCAGGCTTATCTTCCCTTTATGCTTAAACCAAATGCGATTGTTCTCGAAATAACTGTGATGGAATCCCCTATATGATATAAGAGCAGCAGAATTATCATCGTTAATTTCTATTGTCTTAAAATCTGCTCCATCGTATAAGTTGAACATTCCCTCAGTAAAAACACCTATTCTGCCATCCTGCAGTTCAATAAAATGCCTAATTTTCTCTTCATTGAGCTGGTGTCTGTTTTCAATTGGAGAGAATAAGAAGTCCTGTGCAAAAACTTTGCTGCTAAAAGAAAAAAAGATGGCGAAGAAAAAAAAACAGGTATGAACGGAGAGTCGGAAAACGGCGTTTTCTTTTTTCAAACTCTGCCACAAAAATTTAAATAATAATTTTATCATTTATTTGAAGTTCGTATCTATTAAAAAATAGTAATATGGGGTTGTAAATATACTCTCTAATCTTAATAATGATATTATAGATCAGATGAACATCAATCTTTTATACTTGAATAATTATACTCTAAATAATATTGAATAACAAGAATTCATTCTCTAAATTTACAATCATATATAATCCAACTCTCCTACAAGATGAACAAAGTATTTTCAGAAAATAAAACCTTACTTTTAGGCATAGAAAAATCTGAAAATAATTCATTTTTAGATATGCCTGTACAATTTAGCGAATATACGGTTTTGCTAATCAACAAAGGAGAAGGAATCTATCATGCTGATTTTGCCTCTTTTGCATTTAAGGCTCCTGCGGTACTGTTTTCAACACCTCAACAATCCATATCCATTAAGGAAATTACACCATTAACCTACACCGCATTACAATTTCACGGTGACTTTTATTGTATTGAGTATCATAGAAAAGAGGTTGCGTGCAATGGTTTATTATTTAACAATATTTATGTTGAGCCTTCTATAAAATTAACTAATGAACAGCATCAATTATATTGTCAGTTAGTCGATCAGATTATTGATGAGATTAAACAGCAGACTCCTTCAGAAATTGTCTTACGAGCTTATCTTCAGCTTATACTTGCTAAATCCAGCAGTTTGAAAATAACCGGTGAAAAACAAAATTTTCAAAAAGATGAAAAAATGGACCAGTTTAAAATACTGCTCGAAGAAAATTTCTTAACGCTGCATAAAGCAAGTGATTATGCCTCCTTACTTTCTATGACAGCAAATAATTTTACGAAACAATGCAGCAAGCGTTTCAATAAAACGCCCACGCAAATGATTCAGGAAAGATTAATTTTGGAAGCAAAAAAACAACTTCATCTCACCCGATTAAGTATCAAGGAAATTGCTTATGCCTTAAAATTTCAGGATGAATATTATTTTAGTCGCGTATTTAAAAAAATGACCAAAGTTTCTCCTCAAACCTTCAGGAAAACAACTGGTATCTCTATTGTGGCAGATTTGTCTAAGTAATAGCATTTTTTATCCATTTCTTACTTCTTATCCAGAAGATAACTTTGCATTGTTAATGATAACAAAAACTTAAAAATCAAAACAATGAAAAATTCTCTTTTAAGCATAATAGCAAATCTTGATACGCTTGGAAAAAATGCAGTACGTGCTGGTATCGTAATCGTTTTTTTATGGATCGGCGGACTTAAATTTTTTACTTATGAAGCTGACGGCATAGTGCCTTTTGTAGCAAACAGTCCTTTTATGTCTTTTTTTTATGATAATCCATCTGAGTATAAAAAATACAGCAATAAGGAAGGTGAATTAATTGCTGAAAATCACCAATGGAATATTCAAAACAATACTTATGGTTTTGCAAATGGTTTAGGAATTTTACTAATTGGTATTGCTTTTTTGGTAGCTATTCATAACTGGGTTCCTTTGGCAAGTATGATAGGAAGCATACTAGTATTTATCCTCACCATCGGTACACTTTCATTTTTAGTTACAACACCAGAAAGTTGGGTGCCACATTTGACAGATCATCAATATGGATTCCCTTATTTATCCGGACGTGGACGATTAGTTATTAAGGATGTTGTTATTCTTGGAGCGTCCCTGATTACAATGAGTCAGTCAGCAACACTTTATCTCCAAAGAAAAAATAATTAATATTAACACCCTAAAGAAAGCCCCTGAGATTACAAATAATTTCAGGGTTTCAAAGGGTCGTATTATCCCATGCAGAACACTTAACAGCACTGGCTTGGGTTCTATTAATAATTTAAAATTACAATCTACTGCTGAGATAATTCAGCTTCAGTATGCAATAGACAAGTCCAATTGTTATTTTCTTTTATCCAGGTAGAAGTGCAGGCACATTTCACAGGTGCTTTTTGTTCATCACCCGTTATTCCCAATTCTATCAAATATGCTATTACAGCGGTATTTTCAGCAACTAATTGTGTTTTGACATCAGAAAAATTCAATACTTTTATTTTATCACCATCCCCTGAATCAAACATCTTTTTAAAATTGGCCTCATCTACACTATACACTCCATTTTTGCCAGCGATTATACAAGGAAAACGAGTAAGTTTTTTTACCGTTTCATAGTCGTGATTTTCCATTCCCTGCCAATATTTTTTTTCCAGTTCAATAATTTGCGTTTCCATAATCATCTTTTTATTAATTAAACAGTTATACAAAGTTCAAATTAATATTAAAAGGCAGGAACATTTTTAACATACATTTAATCAAGAATAAACAAACTAAACGGTTTCTTCTTAGTGGGTTTTGCCTTGCTTTTCATAAGGAACAATACGAGGAGCAGAACGATATGATTTCTTTCAAATTTCTACAACAGCACCAAAAATCTGAATAATAAATTTTATCTTTCCTACATTTGCTCCAGTAACTGTAATGCCTTAATTTCTAACTTCTGACAAAAAATGGATTTTCAGAATAGTGAATTTTCAAAAATAGAATCATTAAAATCAAAAAAAAAAACTTTTATAGCAAAGGCTATAGGAGTATTTCTTTTTGTGAGTACAATTTTAGGAATAATTAATTTAGAGATTATTATTATTGAATCTGGAAAATTATCTGCTGAATTTAAAATTTCTTCTGTAATAATATCCGTAATTCTTTCTTCTTTTTTGATATATTTCGTATTAAAGGATGTAATTATTACCCGAAAAAACAAAATTACCAAAGTAATAGTGGATCAAAATGGTTTGCATCATTATAAAAATGAAACAATCATTGAATCCCTAACTTTTGAGTCTTTATACCCAAATCCCGATCTAAAAAATTATGATGTAGTTTTATCAGAGGGTGAAGATGTAGCTTATGATATTTGTGTATATTATTTAGATAGCTCTACGAATACAATAATTTATAAAGCCATTATATTTAAAACTCCATTTTCGATACGCAATGGAAATGAATTAAAAAGACATTTCATAAAAGGTGTTTTAAAGTTCCGATCTGATTTGAAAGTTTCACCAAAAGTTTTAGATTTATTACATTTAAAGAACTCATAAAATTGCGTTTACAAGCATTTCTATAATTAATAAAGCCGTTTCTGTATAAGAAACGGCTTTTTAAAAACTAAAATTCTAAAATTATTTTATTGCATCAATCCCACTGTGTGTTGGAGTTACCTGTTTGATACTTCCGTCAGTATTAAACTCTAGTTTATCCATACAAACTTCACGATGGAAACCGCCGGCATCACCCATTTTTATTCCGGTTGGATAAGAAAAACGATGATAGGTTATGTACCATTCGTCTTTGTTTGGAATTTGTAATACAGAATTATGACCTGTAGCATAAATTCCCTGATCTGGAATTCCCTGGATTACAATATTATTTGCCGGAATTTCAATTGGCCCTAAAGGCGATTTTGACGTTCCATATCTTACTTTATAATTTGGACTTCTGGTATCATCTTCACTCCATAAAAAATAGTAAGTCCCTTTTCTGTAAATAACATAAGTTCCTTCTCTAAAAGTATCATCAACCTTGATTATTTTGATGCTTCCTTCTTTTATCGAAATCATATTTGTATTTAATTCGGCTACAGCCATATAACCATTACCCCAATACAAATAGCTTTTTCCTGTTTTAGGATCTGTAAATACATCCGGATCAATTTCCTGACCTCCCTTTACTCCTTCTGGTCTTGTACTTACAAGTGCTTTTCCACTATCGGTAAAAGGTCCGTTTGGATTATCTGATGATGCTACACCAATTTTTTGAGCAGCCGTGAAATAATAAAAATATTTGTATTTTCCTTTTATCTTTTTCTCCACAATACAAGGCGCCCAAGCATTTCTATTGGCCCAAGTCACATCTTTTCTTAGATCTACAATGATTCCTTCGTCTTTCCAATCTGTCAAATTATCTGAAGAGAAAGTCTTGAAATAATTTCCTGACCATCCATCAAAACCATCGCTTGTTGGATAGATATAGTATTTTTTTGTTTTGTTCGAATATAAGATTTCCGGATCAGCATAATAACCTTCTAAAACCGGGTTATTATTTATTTTTGGGAATTTATCCGGCATTCCCCATTTTGTAATCAGTTTCTTCAATTCAGAACGTGTGATAGGCAAAATAGTTCCGTGACGCGGATTAAAATCCATTGAAATATCATTATCAATAATAGTGAAATTCTCTAAATCTTTACTTTTTGTAAACTGATATCTTCCTTTTGTGTAAACATCATACATTAAGATATAATCATCCGAATTATTTAGTTTGAAAACGCTGGAACCTTCAACACCATCCTTTGTTTGTTGCAGATAATTGTCATTTTCTGTCCATTTTCCAGAAGTCAAATCAGTTGTTGTGGCTACTTTAATTCCTGGGTTTTCGGTTTCTGTTTTATAAAAAAGATGATAAATTCCGTCTTTTTCAATAATATCACCATCTATACAAGCTCTCTCCGATTTTGGAACAAATAATAATTTTGGAGCACTTTCTAAACCCGTAAAATCTTTATTAGCATAAGCGTAATAAATTTTATCCGGACCTCCTGCATATTGCAAACTAAAGTAAATTAAATACTTTCCTGCTTTTGCATCGTAAATTGTCTGCGGTGCCCAAACTCTTTTTAAATTTTCATTTCCCGGAAAAGTAGTTTGAATATTTACAATACTGCTTTTCCAATTTACTAAATCGGTGCTTTTTAACAAGACCATTGCACGATTGCTGTCCCAGCCTTTTGAAGACGTCATATCTGTCAAAACCATATAAAAAGTTTTACTATCGTCTCCGCGCAAAATATGCGGATCCCGAACGCCACCAGTTGAACTGATTACTTTGCTGTCTATGACTGGTTTGTTATTATTTAAATGATAATAATGATATCCGTCAGCACTAATAGCATATCTAACAGCCTCGTCTTCAACCGAATTTCCGGTGAAGTAAACAAACAAATAAGCTGTTAAATCCTTCTCTGCAATTGCGGGTGGAATCCCTTTTGTATTGTTGTTTTGTGCTTGTGAAAAATTAAAGAGCAATAAAAATAATACAATACTAAAATGTGTTTCCCTCATTATTTTTTTTCTTTTAATTGATACAAAACTGAACTGTGAGGTTTTAATTCTGCTGAAATTGCCGTATCAGCAACTTTTGATTTCTCACCAGTCCACATATTCAAAGCTTCTATATTTCCTGAAATTCCTAAATCAGAAAAATTTACCGAAATAATTTCTGAAGTTTTATCTGAGATATTAAACAAAGCCAGATAAATACTTCCGTCTTTAGGATTTTTTGAAGTCACCGCAATTTTTCCGTCTTTTTGGAAAAGTTGCTTTACATCAGTGCTTTCATTATGCATTTTCACAACTTCTTTATTCGTTAATAAGGATAATGTAAACGCATCATTACTTGGTAAATCTCCACCAAAAAATAACGGCGATTTAAAAATATTGAAAAAGGTAATTAAAGTGTATTGTTCGTCTTTTGTTAAGCGTGTCATTCTGTCTTCGCCACGTTCTCCCCTAACAGAAATACGTCCTAACGGAATCATATCGCAGTCTGGCCATGTTCCTGGTGCAATATGTGGATACCATTGTTCACTTACCTTCATTAAATGTGTAATATGAGGCCAGGTATCCCAAACATCATCAACCATACGCCACATATTGGCATGCTCTTTTACGTGAGGGGCTGCTGTTATAGGTGTTTCACCGGGCGAAGTACTCAATACAATTTTACGTCCGCATTTGTCGATCGCATTTCTAATCAGGTTAATTTCGCCTTCGTGATACGGTCTGGATAAATCATCAATTTTGATAAAATCAACTCCCCAACTTGCATACAGTTCAAATATAGAATCATAATATTCCTGTGCTCCCGGCTTGTCTGCAACAATTGTATAATTGTCTTTTAGCCATTCGCATTGCAACGCCGTAGTATAAATTTGATCTGCCGTGATTCCGTTTGCACCTTTAATTGGCATTTTGTCTTCAACCGCTTTTTTCGGGATTCCGCGCATAATATGGATCCCAAATTTTAATCCTTTCTTATGAATATAATCTGCTAAAGGTTTGAATCCTTGTCCGTCTTTTGCTGAAGGAAAACGATTTACCGCTGGCAAATATCTGCCGTATTGATCGATTACATATCGTGGATCTGTTTGGTTGTATCCTCCTGCTTTATCATTTTCTACAAACCATCTGATATCAACGACAATATATTCCCAACCGAATTTCTTCAGTTTTTTTGCCATATAATCGGCATTGGCTTTTACTTCATGTTCTTCTACAGTCGGACCATAACAATCCCAACTATTCCAACCCATCGGCGGCGTTTGTGCCCATTGTTTGAATTCATCCTTTTTAAAAACTTTTGTCTGGGCATTAGAAGAAACCGATACGAAAACCAACCCCAAAATCAACGGAACTATATTTTTTATTTTCATTATGATTTTTAATAAGTGTTAATAATACACTCGAATATAATAAACTTTTCGTCATTAAATACAATTAACCTGTCTGCTAACCAAAACGCTGACAGGTTAATTGACAATTTAAAAAACAAACTACTAATTTACTTCACATTCACAGTAACGTCAACCGGTTTTAACCATTGACTTGTAAACGTAACTTTTATTGGCTGAGATGATTCTCCCGTTGCCTGAACATACGCCGCAATATGGCCGTGGAATACACGCTGAACATTATCTGTATAATCTGTCATGTCGCTGTTGTTTCCAGCCTCAAGGCCTAATAAAGTTCCAGGACCACTGATTGTGCAGGTAACTTCATTATCTGAAAGCATTACCGGAAGACCATTTTGATCTTTAAGTTGCACCATAATTTTAGCTACACCTTTGTCCTTTGCAATTGTGATATTAGTATCAGCAATGGTTAATTCAACAGGTTGTTGTGTCGAATTAATCGCGTATCTGCTTACTTCCTTGTCGTCTTTGTTTAAACCAACAGCTTCTAATTTTCCAGCAGCAAACGGAATATCCCAATAAATAATTCCTGTTTTTTCATCATAAGCTTTTGTTTCACCAACTACTTTTCCGTTTAACTCTAAACGAGCTTTTGCAGCATTTGTATAGCACACAACGCGAATTTTTTCACCTTGAGTATAATTCCAGATTGCCCATGCATCTTTAGAAATATCTTTATCATTTTTTAAAGGATAAGTTCCGATGTAAGCCATTGGTTTATCAGACCATAAAGATTGACGGAAATACCCTCTCGGTTTGATAATCCCCGCAAAATCAACTAAACCAGAATAAAATCCTCTTGAAGGCCATCTTCCTGATTCTCCTAAATAATCAATACCTGTCCAAAGGAATTGTCCAAAAATATGTTTGTTGTTTTTTACGGCAAGCCAAGGCTCCATATCGTGAACATTCTCACTTCCGAAAATAACTCTGTTTGGATATTTTTCGTGATCCGATTTATATTTACTTTCTGTATAATTATATCCTGTAATATCCAAAGCTCCCGGATATTCTGTTTCGTTAGACATCGCAACACCGGCCAAACCAGCAGTTGTCGGACGAGATTTGTCGTATTTTTTTACAGCTGCAACCAGGCGTTTTGCAATTACTCCAAGACGCATGGCGTCTGGTGCATCTTTTTTATAGCCTCCGTAAGCAGCTTGTCCAAAACCGTCTTTTCCTTTATCTAAAACTGGGTGCGAATAAGGATCGTTTGGATAATCTACTTCGTTACCAATACTCCACGCAAAAACCGAAAGATGGTTTCTGTCACGACGTACAAAATCTTCCAGATCTTTTTCTCCATACTCAGCAAAAATATCAAACGAACCCTCGAATCCCGGTGTTCCGTAATTCCATCCTTCTAACCATTTGCGTTTTGGGAATTCCCATTCGTCATAAGCTTCGTTCAATACTAATAATCCTAATTCATCACACAATTCGTAAAAAACCGGAGCTTGTGGATTATGACTTGTACGGATTGCATTTACGCCAATTTCTTTTAATGTTTTCAATCTGGTTTCCCAAACTTCACGAGGTACTGCAGAACCTAAAACTCCTGCATCGTGATGCAAACAAACGCCTTTCATTTTCATCCATGTCCCATTTAAGGCAAAACCATTATTTGGATCGAAAGTGAACGTTCTAAAACCAGTTTTTGTAACTGTTTGATCTATTTGTTTTCCATCTTTTAGGACGGTTGTTTTAAGCTGATATAAATTTGGATTATTGATGTCCCATAATTGTGGATTTGTGACATTTAATTTTGCCGCAATTTTACCGCTTTGATTGGCCGCAACCTCAACTTTATTAGAAGCTTTTGCAACAGATTTTCCATCTTTTGAAATCAATTCGTTAACTACCGTTAAAGTTGATTTTGCAGAAGAACCATTCTCTACATCAACCTCAACATTTAGGATTCCCACTCCCTTTTTTACTTCCGGATACGCGTAAACGCCCCATTGTGCAATATGAACCGGATTTGCATATACTACCCAGACATTTCTGTAAATTCCAGAACCTGTATACCATCTGGAATCGGCACTTTGACTGTGATCTACACGAACTGAAATCGTGTTTTCTCCGCCATATTTTACGAACTGGGTTGCATCATAAGCAAAAGAAATATATCCATTTGGGCGTTTTCCTAAAGAATGTCCGTTGATAAAAACTTCACTTCTGTTGTAAACTCCTTCAAAATACAAATACACTTTTTCTCCGGCTTTGCTCTGCGGAATATTAATTGATTTTCTGTACCAGGCAATACCACCCGGCAAATAACCTGTACAGCTTGCCAGCGTTGGACTTAGCTGTCCTTTTACGCTCCAGTCGTGAGGTACATTTACCGACTGCCATTTGCTGTCGTCAAAAGTGGTGTTTTTTGCATCTGAAATATCCTGAAGATTAAATTTCCAGTTGTCATTGATTTTTTTCGAATCTCCAAACGAAATCTGGCTGAATGCCGAGACGCACGAAAAGAGTAAAACAGGTAATAAGCTCTTTTTTGTAAACACTTTTCTTAATTTTTAGTTGTTGTTTTTAGTTTTCTTTGTTTCAGGTTTCAGGTTTCAAGTTTCAGGTCTCACACAGAACTTGAAACCTAAAACTTTTTTTAATATTCTAATTCTCCCACAAACGTTACAATAGATTTTGCAGGGATTTCCAGATTATCAATTTTCTGAATATTGGCTCTTTTTAGGTTTGAATTTTCAGAAGTTATATACGGAGTAAACTCGTTGTTTTTAAGCACTCCTTTTGATAAATTGAATTTGTATTTCTGATCTGATTTTCCGCAGTTTACAGCAACAACAATCATTTTTTTGTTTGTCTTGTCTTTATAAGCGGTCAACATAACATCATTTGCTGCATCGAGTTCATTTTGATTAGGAACGTCAATTCTCAACATTCCCGGACGCACAAACAAAGAGTAATTTCCTAAAGCCCAAAGCAGTTTTGAATCGTGAAATTCACCATCGTTTCTCACATAATCCGGTGCGGTTCCGCCGTTGCTTTTTCCATCATCCAGATAAATCAATCCGTCTTTGTAATCAACTCTTGTTATAGAAGTCCACCATTGCCATGAAGCGGCATTGGCTACAGCAATATCATTATGAATCAAACGTGCTACGAATAAAGCGGTCTGCATTCCTAAATCTCTTCCTCCTCCTGAACCACCCGGAATTTCAGCTTCTCCCGGATTTTCTAAAATACAATATTCAGATTGCCAATATTTTAATCCCGGGTTTTGTTTCACATTCGCAGCGATCAATTTACGGCTTAAAACTTGTTTTTCTATTGGCCAGGTTGTAAAATAACTGTGACCTAAAATTACATTTTTAACATTTGGAAATTTCGAAATATTTGTTTTTGTTTTTCCGAAGAAATAGTCAATCTGATTGTCACGGTTTTCGCCATTTACATTTTCATATAAATAATTAATTTGTGCGGCTTCGGCAATTACAATTTCGGTGCTCATTTTTTGAGCTTTTAATTTTTCCGAAAGTGATTTGGTTAAATCATAAATTTCCTGATTGGTTGCCGGTGTTCCTTCCTGACTGTTTGTATCACCGTGTTTTGGCATCCACTCCCACTGCGGTTCGTTTATCGGACTTATATAATCGAATTTTATTCCTTCTTTTTTCTCTAACCCTTGAATACTTTGAACTAAGAAATCGGCAAATTTTGGAATTGCACCATCTTTTAGATTCAGTTTATTCTTTTGAGAGGCAAAAGATAATCCGTTGTTTGTCATATAAACTGGCGGACTATTGGTAAAAATCAGGAATTTTTCAACACCTCGTTTTTTAGCTGCCTGCAAAAACCATCTTTGTCCTTCCTGTTTCGAGAAATCATAAGTTCCGTCAGCTTGCAGAAAAGATTCGCTTCTTCTCCATTCGTCCGAAACTTTGCTGTTTTCACCTTGCTCTGTACTTCCTGCACCTAAATTAAATCTCCAGATCGAAAGTCCAATTCCTTTTGGATTTCCCTGTGCGTCGATTTCTTTGCTAAAAAGTAAATCGGCAATGGCATTTTTTTTCTGTTCCGGCCATTTACCCACAAACTGGCATCTCCAGGCATCAGAACCTCCAAAACCATCCATGGTTTGTACAACATTATCTGTGCTAATGGTTATGGTTCGCTGTCCGTAAGACAGCGAACTCATTACCAATAAAAGCGAGATATAGGTTTTTCTCATTTTCTTTTTATTCTTTAAGTCTTTATATAAACCCGACAGGTTTTAAAAACCTTTCGGGTTTGCTAATCTTTGTAGAGCTTCTCGCGGAGATCCCTCGTTCCTCGGGATGACATACTTTACGATTAATTACTTTACTTCAAAGTTTTATGCAATCTATTCGTCATCTAAATCCAATAACAAACATTGTGGTTATTTATCTTTGTCAAAGTTTTAAACTTTGACAAAGATTTGCGCATCGATTCTAAAACCTTTGAACCTTTGCCTCTTTGAACCTCTGAACCTTAATTATTTATACGTTCCAACATAAGTCACAACTGACTTCGCCGGAATTGTAAAATTAGAAACATCTACAGCTGCACCTTTTTTCAAACTTAAAGTTTCAGAAGTTGTGTACGGCGTAAATTTATTATCTGCTAAACTTCCTCCCGTAAGATTTAATTGGTAGGCTTTCGCCGATTTGCTAATGTTAACTGCAACAACGACCAATTTCTTTGTGGCCACATCTTTATATGCCGTCACCATTACATCATTCACGGAAGTGGCATTATCTACACTCGGTATCTGAACTCTAACCATTCCCGGTTTTACGAAGAAAGAGAAGTTTCCTAAAGCCCAAAGCGTTTTAGAATCTCTAATGTATCCGTCGTTTTTGCAGTAATTTGAATCTCCTGCGCCGTTGCTTGCATTGTCATCCACGTGAATCAATCCGTCTTTGTAATCACCACGACTAATCGCTGTCCACCATTGCCATGACGTAACGCCACCAACAGCAATATCTGTACTGATAATACGGGCTGTCCAAAGTGCCAGCTGAATTCCTAAATCTCTTCCCGGACCTCCGCCTCCTGACAATTCTGATGTTCCGGGACTTTCTAAAACACAATATTCTGAAGACCATAAACTAACCGCACCAACTGACTGAATTCTTGAAGCCGCTTGTTGTCTTGAAGAAACCAGTTCGTTCAAAGGCCAGGCCTGCCAGTAACTATGCCCGGAAATGGTTTTCTTTACGTTTGATAATCCTGTTATTTTTTTAGCAGAATTTGCAGCAAAGAAATAGTCAATCTGGTTGGATCTGCTTTCTTTGCCTGAAACGGTTTTATATAAAGATTCGTAAGCTCCGGCTTCCCCAACAACAATTTGAGCCGTAAGCCCTTTTGACTGCAATTTAGGAGATAATACATTTACAAAACTGTAAATGTTAGCATTGGTAGCAGGAGATCCTTCTTGTGCCGTTCCGTCCCACTCGTATTGCGGCTCATTAAACGGACTCACATAATCGATTGTTAAACCTTGTTCTGTTTTTAATTTATCTAATGCAGTAACCCAGAAATCAGCCAATTCCGGCATTTTTCCATCTTGCAAATTATAAAATTCTTTTATGCTGGCGTGTGCTTTTCCGTTTTGAGTTAAATAAACCGGTGCACTGTTGGTAAAAGCTAATAATTTCTCAACACCACGTTCTTTCGCCGCTTTCATAAACCAAACCTGTCCGGCTTGTTTGCTCATGTCATACGAAACTCCATCTGTTGTAAAACATTCTGTACGTCTCCATTCATCTGAAATATCGCTGGCATCGCCTTGTTCTGTACTTCCCGCTCCAAGGTTAAAACGCCATAATGATAGTCCGATTCCTTTTGGGTTTCCGTCAGCATCCAATTCTCTGCTGAAAAGCAAATCCGCCATTTTATTTCTTTTATCAGAAGGCCAGTTTTTTCCAATGAAATTACATTGCCACGCATCAGAAGCACCAAAACTTTCCATGGTTTGGAGATTCATATCGAGATTTACACTTAATTCTGCAATGGTGTTTTCAGCACCTGAATCATCTGATTTTTCAGAGTCGCAGCTAACTAACAAAACGTTAGCGAAAAGCAAGCCTGCACATAGCAGACTTACTTTTTTGTTATTTATAAATTTCATTAATATCCAGGGTTTTGTTTGATTACTCCTCCACTTAAGTCAATTTCCATTTGAGGTATTGGCCACAATAAGTTTTTGGCAGGGTTAAAATTGATTCCTTTATCCTGAGGTTCTCTCAAATTGGTTGTTTCATAAGGGTCTGCAGAGTTCAGGTTGTATTGAACAAAAGTTCCGTTTGGTCCCATCAAAGATTCAATAACTGGTTTTCCAGTAGTTGGGTCTTTTTCACGACGGATATCGTACAAACGCAATCCTTCAAAAGCCAATTCTAAACGACGCTCTTTATAAATTTGGTTCAGTAGTGTCGGACCAGATAAACCTGTTTTTGGATCTAATTTTACACGTGCTCTGATGATGTTAATGTCCCCTAAAGCATCTCCTCCTGTATGATAATTTGCCTCAGCCCTTGTCAGATACATTTCAGCCAAACGAATCAATGGAATGTTCAAAGGCAAATGCCCGTCTTTATTATCTAAAGCACGACGTGTTGCTATCGGAATATAATATTTACGGCAAATACGTCCTGATTTATTATCATTTAAACTGAATTTATGTGTTGGATTCAGAACCTCATCTCCATAAGCAGCCTCTCCCCATTTTGTAATGGTACTTCTGCGACGGATAACATCATTTTCAGAAAGATAAGCATTTTCTAAATCACTGGTTGGCATACACCATCCCCAGCCGTCCAAAACATCGGCAGCATCATTGCTTGGAAAATTTTTCTTGTCTTCTCCTCTTGCCCCTGCCAATGTTGGCAATGCAGAACCTAAACTTTTATTTTGTACATCTGAAGATTGTGCCTCTAAAATAGATTCTACACCATTGTGATTGTTTACATTCCAAATGTTCAGGAAATCAGCTTCTAATGCAAAAGGTCCTTCCGTGATTACTTTGTTTGAATATTGTTTGGCCTCTGCCCATTTTTCCTGAAATAAAGAAACACGCGCCAATAAAGCATAAGCTGCCCATTTGTTTATTCTTCCGTTTCTGTTTACCGGAATAGTTTCCAGTTTTGCAGCAGACTCTTTAAGATCAGCTTCAATCTGAGCATACACTTCTGCAGCAGAACTGCGTTCTAACTTTAAATCACCGGTTCCTAATGATGTTGTATAGACTGGAACCCCTCCGAAAAGGTTTACCAGTTCATAATAACAATAGGCACGAACAAATAGAGATTCTCCCATATATTGATTCTTCTGTGACTCAGAAATTGGTGCCTCAGCCATTCTCTCCAAACCAATATTTGCCGATTGAATGGTATAGAAATGTGCTGTATAACTGCTGTTCATATCTCCCATATTATCCGGCGAAATAATGTATTGAGAACTTGGTCTGTGCGCACTGTTGTCCTGACCTGTATTTCCCATCCAGGCATCATCTGTTGCCATTTCGTTGGTAACTCTCGGTGCAACCAATACCCACCAATCATTGGTAACTAACAATCTGCGTGTTAATTCGTTGGTATAATTTTCGCATTCCTGTGCCGTCTGAAAGTAGTTTTCTAAGGTTTGCTTTCCTCTTTCGTCTTTTTCAATAAAATCAGAGCAGGAAACTGCAGTTGCAGCAATTGCTATTATTGATAAAATTATTTTTTTCATGTTCGTTTTTATTAAAATGCTACATTAAGACCCATCAAAATTGTTGGCTGTACCGGATAGTTCCATTCTCCAAAACCTGCTCCTTTTACTCTGTCGCCCTTATCCGGATCTCCTCCCGCTACTTCAGGATCTACTCCCGTGTATTTTGTCCAAGTCCATAAATTCTGACCCGATAAAGAAATTCTAAGTTTGTCTAATCCGAATTTATTATAGAATGAAAATCCTAACTGTAAGTTTTTCATACGGACATAAGACCCATCTTCTACGTATAAAGAAGAAAATTTAGTGTAGTTCTCATTATTATCATCTTTAGACAAACGAGGAATAGAATTAGAAGTTCCTTCTCCATGCCATGCTTTTTGGTCTAATCCGCTTACTTTGTTGGTTAAACTTGCACCGTTGTATAAATCTGAAATGGTTGTATTGACAATATCATTTCCGATACTGGAATAGAAATTAGCAACCAAATCAAATTGTTTGTAGGCAAAATTTAAATTCAGTCCAATGTTGTAATCCGCCCATGGAGAACCAATTTTGGTACGGTCTTTATCGTCTAATTTTCCGTCTCCGTTAACATCTTTAAAACGAATGTCTCCTTCTTTTGCATAAGGTTGTAATTTAGTTCCGTGCTCATCTGTATGAGAATTTAATTCCGTTTGATTTTGAAATAAACCATCAGCAACGTATCCGTAGAAATAACCTGGTTCATCTCCTTTTACAGTCACACTTCTGTTATTAGCTCCGTACAGTTTTTCTCCATCAGAAGATAAAGACAACATCTCAACATCAACCGTTGTAAAAGTTACATCGGCACCATAAGAGAAGTCCCCTTTTTTATCTTTATAAGAAATTAGCAAATCGATACCGCTGGATTGCATAGAACCAACGTTTGTCCAGATTGTGGCATTTTCAGGAAATCCGCTATAAGCTGGAAATTGCTTTAAGAATAACATATCATTTGTTTTTTTCTGATAATATTCTAATGATCCTGAAAGCTTGTTTTTCCATAATCCGAAATCGATTCCAAAACTCATATCTTCAACAGTTTCCCATTTAATGTCTTTATTGGCCATAGAAGAAGGAAATGAAGTATCCCCCACAACATCTCCGATAGGATAAAATCCTTGCCCAATGTTGGACTGATACACTTGCGTTGGTAATCCCTGATTCCCTACTTTACCCCAACCTGCTCTAAATCTAAGATCACTCAAAACATCTTTGGTAGATTCCATAAATCCTTCGTTCAAAATTCTCCATGAAACAGATGCAGATGGGAAATTTGCCCATTTGTTGTTCGTCATAAATTTAGAAGAACCGTCACGTCTGAAAGTTCCGGTAAAGTAATACTTATTGTCGTAGTTATAAGAAAAACGAGAAATATAAGACATCAATGAACTTGACCAAGTGTTACCTTTACTATCGCGGTTTTTAGTTGCTGCATTTACCTCTCTCATTAAATCTGAGTTATTAGGCACACCTTCTCCGTAACCCCAAACATCATTGCCATTGTACTCTTCCATTGTATTACCAATCATTAGGGAAACATTGTGTTTTTCTGCAAATGTTTTAGAATAGGTGATTGTATTTTGCCATGTCCAGTCTACATTATTAGTAGCCCATCTTTCAACCTTATTAATCTCCTCTTTTTCATGTGCAGCATCAATTATAAAATCGGGTCTGAACCTGCTTCTTATTTTATCACCAACTTCAACAGAAGCCTGTGTACGAAATACTAAGCCTTTGATTGGAGTATATTGTAAATACCCATTTGTATTTAAGTTATATTGATCTGTAAAATCATCATATCTCTTTACAGCTGCAACCGGATTCCATACATACGAAGGCGAACGCGCATAAATGCTGTATTCGTTTTCACTTCCTGTTAACTGGTCTGCCGGTTTGTAAATTGGCGTAATCGGATCAATTTTATCAAAATCTGCCCAGTTTCCAGGCTGACCATAGGTTTCATAACGTGGATTTAAAGTGATTCCGGCAGAGAATTTATCTGAGAATTTAAAATCATTGGCAATTCTTAACGTTATTCTTTCCCAACCTCCTACTTCATAAATAGATTCTGCATCATAATAATTCATACTGATTGCATAAGTATGTTTTTCAGAACCACCACTAACACTTAAAGAAGCATTTGTAACGGGAGATCCACTTTTAATTCCGGCTTTCCACCAATCTGTCGTTTTACCTTTGTATTGAGAAGGGTTTGGCAAATAATCTGCATAACCTGAATTGTTGTATGCTTTGTTCATGATTGTTGCATATCCTTCGGCATCAGCCATATGATAGGGATTGTTCATAAGCTGCATCCCTGAACTTATATCAAAGTTGAATCTTGTCTGACCCACTTTCCCTTTTTTGGTAGTGATCAGAATAACTCCGTTAGAAGCACGTGAACCGTAGATAGCACTTGCAGAAGCATCTTTCAAAACCTCCATCGATTCAATTTCATTCGGGCTCAAAAAGTTAATACTTGTTCCCATCGGAATACCATCCACTACATAAAGAGGAGAAGTATCCAGATTTAACGTAGAAATACCACGTATCAAAACTCTTGGCTGTGCTCCGGGACCTCCTTGTCCAGTTACCTGAACCCCGGAAACCTTCCCTTGTAATGATTCGGTCACATTACCCACTGTCATGGTTTGGAGTTCTTTTCCTTTAATAGAAGAAATAGAACTCGTTACATCGCTCTTTTTTACCGCGGCGTAACCTACAACGACAATCTCATCTAGTGTCTGGCTTGATTCCTCAAGCACAACATCAAAAGTTGTTTTATCGCCAACCTGAATTGTTTTGTTAGAAAAACCAACAAACGAGAATTCAATTTGAGCATTTTTATTGGGTACACTGATAGAAAAGTTCCCATCAAAATCTGTTGATGTTGTTGTTGAAGTTCCTTTTACTGCCAGATTAACTCCGGGAATTGGCACATTGCCTTTATCCTTAACAGTTCCTTTTACCGTTATTTGCCCGAATGTTGCGGCGGTGCACAACATGGTGATAAATAACCATATAAATTTATATTTCATATTAATCTATTTTTTTATTAATGCTAAAACTTAAGTTCTAACAAACTATTTTTTTGTGATAAAGACTCTTTCCAATTCTGTATCTAGTACAACTTTGTATACTCCCGGAGCAGCCGGATATTTTGCATTTCCATTTTCACCTGGTGACATTGTAGCAATACCATTTTTGATTAATCTCCATGACGGACTCCACCATTGACCTGTAAAAGTGGCTTCCAATTGTCCTGTCAAAGTGTATTCTCCAACTAATTGATATGCATTATTTGGGTTATTTGCCAAATGCAATCCGGTTTGTGTCCAGGCTGTCCATGTATCCCAGTCTGCACCCTGAATACCACCGCCACATACGCTCACAAAAGGTCTTCTTAAAGCTTCGTCATCACTCCATAATCCATTGGCAACATCAGCCCAAACTTTGCTTGAAGGCGTATATTTAGTAACTGTATAAGCTAGTGTATTTGGGTTTACCTTTATATTGTAATAGCCTTTTGTTGGTAAAATAATTGGTGTTGCAGTTAAATCGTCTACTAAACCTCCAGCTGCATTTAATCCGAAACAATGTGGGGCAAAGTCGGCTTCCTGACCTAAGAAATAAACTTCTTTATTGTCTTTGTCAGCATAATATTTGAATTCAAAATCCTGTCCGTTTTTCTCGTGGAAATACATCGGTACACCCACAGCGTCAGTAGTCAGGTTGGTGCCTTTTGGCTGATCACATAAATAGAGCGCTGGGTATTCGTTTGTTGCCACAATATTGATATTTAAAGATCCTGTATTGGGAATCGTAAATTTATCTTTGGCTGTAATTGTCAATACATAATTTGCTGCAGTTACAGGCAAAGTATACGTTTTATTGAAAGTATAAGATTGAGGCGAGCCCGTTAACTGAATCGTTTCATCAATTCCTAAAGCCTCGCATTTTACCTGAACATAATCTATTCCTGAATCATCGTTTACCACAAAATTTACGGGCATTTCATTGCTTGTTGACAATAAAATAACAGCTCCTTCTTTTGGCGTAACCATGGTTATTGCCGGTGCTGCAAATTCTCCATCCAGACGTAAATTGATATCTTCGTCAATGGCATTTCCTGAAACATCTGTTATTGTCAATTTAATTTTGAAAGATTCTGAGGTTCCCCTGTCCGAAGGCACTTCAAAAAAATAGCTTAAATCATATGTTTCAAGTAATGGGTCACTTGCAAACGTGATCATTTTATCTAAGGATAATTCAGGAATTTGAATTCTCACACTTTTCAGTCCTAAATCGTCATTAAGCACAGCTTTAATTTCGAATTTTCTGTTTGGTGCTCCGTAAATCTCCTTTGTTGTCACTACAGCTGTAGGATCATCAGAAGAAGGATAACCAGTTTCGTTATTTTGACATCCGGTAACAAGGACGGCAAAAAGGGCAAGAAAAAATAAAAATACATTTTTTTTCATTTCTTTAATTTTAAGGTTAGGTTAGTTAGTTTTTATGCTAAAAAATTGTTTGTTGAAGATGAGATAAACTCATTTTTGAAGAGCATCTAAATTGTCTTTCTAATAATAAAGAAATAGAACAATAAAAGATAATGGTGTGGTTTTTTGTCATTCTAGTAAAGTTTGGTTTATATTCTTTTTTTCTTCTTAAACGTATAAGTGCAAAGAAATATGTAATACAGACTTCTAAGGAGGGGTAAAATGGAAAAAAAAGGAGGTCAAAATGGAAATTAACTATTATTTTGGATTTAAAATTAACAAGTACAAAAAAATAATAGGGTATTTTTCAGGAATTCGTAATTATTAAATAATCCTCAAACTACAACTACAACGTTTGATTTTTTTTTAAAATTTTATACTCTTCTGCACAAAAAGCAAAAGAGTATTCAAAGAATAAAAACATAAAAGAATTGTTATTTGATGATATTCAGGTCAGAATTAAACGAATTTTTATACTTTTTAATATATTCTGAAGGTGTCATTCCGAAGAGTTTCACAAACTGCTGTCTGAAATATTTTGGATCTTCAAAACCAACTTCTGCACTTGCCTGCGCAATATTCATATCTTCTGTCAACATTAACATCGCCGCTCTTCGAATTCTTAGCGAACGAATAAAAGCATTTAAAGTTTGTCCTGAGATGATCTTGATTTTGGTATAAAGCGTTCTATGGCTCATTCCCATTTCGAGTGCAAAATTCTTAATCGTAAAATCTTTTTTATGAATATTGGTTTCGACAATATCAATACACTTTTTCAGGATCTCCTGATATTCAACCGGAACTTTTTGTGAGTTTTCCCTAAGTGTTATACTGTCTAAGAAATAAGTTCGCAGATTACTTCTGTTTCGCAATAATGACTCCACACGTGCTACGAGTATATCATCATCAAACGGTTTTGTAATATAATCATCTGCACCATCTGTGATTCCCTGTAAATGCGTTTCGGTATTTTTGGACGCCGTCAATAAAATAACAGGAATATGAGATAAACTGTCACTTTCTTTTATTTTTCGGCATAATTCGAGACCGTCCATATGTTCCATCGTAATATCGCTGATAACCAGATCAGGCATATGTTTTTTGGTCATTTTCAATCCCTCTTCTCCATTTTCAGCACTATAAACGATATAGTTTTTCGAAAATAATTTGATCAGATAGGCCCTGATTTCTGCATTATCATCTATTATTAAAACGGTACGTTTATCAGTAAGCATAATTTTCTGAAAATCACTTTCTGAAACTGTATTATTTAAAGACTGATTGTTTTCTTCAGAATCATCAATGATCAATTCATCAAACAACTGGCTTCTTGTTGCCACAACATCAGTAATTTCAATATCTTCAAAGTGACTGTTTCCTTTAAGGAACGTCAAAGTAAAAGTGCTTCCTTTTCCTGGTTCACTGCTACAGTTTACTGTTCCCTTGTGTTTGTTTACAAAATATTTCACAATATAAAGTCCAATTCCAAAACCTGTTCCAACAGACACTTTTGAGTTGATCTGTTTGAATTTTTCAAAAATAACGTCGATATCTTTCTTTTCAATTCCATCGCCACTATCTGAAATTTCCAGGATAACTTCATTTTTATTTTCAGAAAGTTTCAGATTAATTTCCCCTCCAATTGGTGTGTATTTAAAGGCATTTGACATTAAATTAAATAAGGAAATTTCTATTTTTTCATAATCTCCAATAATTTCAATATCATGTTCCGGAATATAAAATTTATAAGTAATGTTTTTCTCTTTTGCCTGATTTACGAAACATTGATACACTTCATTGCAAAGATTATTTACATTTATATTTGATAATCTGAGCGAATCAGCGTCATTTTCGGCTTTTCGAAAAAGAAGCAGCTGATCTACCAAACTCAAAAGCCTGCGGGCATTTCGATGTGCAATTGCCAAATCGCTTCCGGAAGAACCATTTTGAACACTTTCTTTCTGAACTGCTTTTTTGAGCGGATTTATAATTAGCGAAAGCGGCGTTCTAAACTCGTGTGAGATATACGTAAACATCGACGATTGTTTTTCGGCAACTTCCTTTTCTTTCTTACTTTCCAGCTCGGCTATTTTTACTTTATATTTTAGTTTTTCCTTATTTTTATGATATTCCAAATAGGCAAAAAGAATCCCTGCCATAGCCAATAAATACAACGTATATGCCCACCATGTTCTGTACCATGGCGGTAAAATTTCGATTGTTACAAGGCTTATTTCTTTGTTCCATCCTCCTTTAAAGTTGGTAGTTTTTACTTTAAAAGTATATTTCCCTTCGGTTAATCTGGCGTAATTTGCTTTTCGGGCCTGACCCACATAATTCCATTGCGCATCCCAGCCTTCTAAATAATACGCATAATTTATTTTGTCGGCATTATTGTAATCTAAAGCAACAAACTCCAGCGATAAAGTGGTTTGATCGTAAGGAAGATTTACTTCTTTTATTTTACCCGATTCCCATTTAGATACCAAATCATTTTTGCTTTCTTCAATAGGCTGATTGTTTACGTAAAAATCGGTCAGCAATAAATTATTCTGCTGATTAAATCCTTTGATTGCTTCCGGAAAAAAGATATTGAAACCGTTAATTCCACCAAACAGAAACTCGCCCGTAGATAATTTAAGTCCTGCGTTAAAACTGAATTGATTGCTTTGTAAACCATCGTTTACAGAGAAATTACGGAAAGTTTTTCTTTTTTTATCGAATCGACAAACGCCATTATACGTACTCATCCAAAGATTACCTTCATTATCTTCGAGCATTCTTAAAATTGTATTCGAAGGCAAACCATCATCTGTAGTTAGTCTTTTAAAAGTATTAGTTTTTCGGTCGAACAATAATAATCCGCCTTCCTGGGTTCCCAGCCATAGATTTTTGTCCTTGTCTTCATGAATACATCGAACTGGATTTCCAATAGCAACTCTCGCAATTTTTTTGGTGTTTTTTTCCAAAGAAAAGAGACTAGTATAATTACCACCCCAAAGTTTCCCGTCGCTTGTTTCGGTCAAACATTGCAAATTTGTAATTGATTTATCGAAAAGAACAAAAGTGTTTTTTGGTCTGTCAAAAAGATATAATGAACCTTCGTTTGTAGCGCTGGCCCAAATATTTGCTTTTGAATCCTTGTAAACGAGCCAAATTTTCTTCTCGATTTGTTTGGTGAAAGGATTAAAACAAGAATATTGCGTAACTGAATTATTTCTGGGATTGATTTTGTTTACTCCCCCATTCCATGTCGATAGCCAAATTTCATTATTAGTATCACGTACAATTCCTGTAATAAAAGAACTCGAAAGCTTGTTGCTGTAATTAGTGTACGTATTGTTTTTTCGGTTCCAATATTTCAATCCTGCACCATCTGTTCCAACCCATAAATTTTTCTTTTCGTCTTCACAAAAAGATAAAATAAAATTCTCTGCCGGATTTGTGGCGTTATAACGAATGCTTTTAAAATATTTAGGTGTGCTGCTGAGCATACTTATTCCGCCGCGCAAAGAACCAAACCATTTATTGCCTGCTTTGTCTTCGTATAAACTCCAGACTGAGTTGCTTTTGGCCAGCTGTACGCCATTTATAACATTATATGGAATTGCTTTTTTATTTGTTCCGATGATTTTGTAGATGCCGCAACCGTCTGTGGTAATCAAGATTTCCTTTTTCTTTCCCAATAGAATGTCGGTAACGCTGCATTTATTCGAAAAATAATTATCTGAAAGAACTCCTGATTTGGTATTAAAGAGAAAAATGCCTTCATCAGTTCCCAGCCAAAGATTTCCGTCAGAAGCCAATTTCATTGATTTTACTTCTTTAGAAAACGGAAAAACTACCTTTAAGGTTTTTGATTTGTAATTGTAACTACAGATTCCAATATTTCGCACATGAACCCAACAATGTTCCTTCTTTTTATCATCCTGAAGGGCAATTGCATCGTAATTATCAATACTAATGTTATTGCCCAAAACTTTAAGGGGAATTTGTTTTCCGACGAAAGAACCGTTCTCAAAAGTAATTAAGCCCAAATTCTGAGAAGCTACTAAAACTAAATTCTCAGACACTGATCGCATCTGGTGAATAATATCTTTTAGAACTTTATTTTTTTTGTTTAAAGAGGTATATTCGACAGGATGAAATGTCGCTGTCGTTTTACTGTAAATGCAAATCCCGTTGGAACCTCCAACCCAAATGTTTTTTCGGGAATCGCCTTCGATATTATAAATCGTATTAAAGAGTAATGATTTTTTATCGTTGATTCTGTTTCGGAAAACTTTGAAATTATAGCCATCATAGCGGTTCAATCCGTCATAAGTTCCAAACCAAAGATAACCGTCACTATCCTGAAAAATGGTGGTTACCGAATTATTAGACAGACCATCAGAAATATCAAGAAATTTTATAGGATTATCTTGTGTAAAACCTACAGAAGAAAAACCTATTAAAAAAAGAAGATGTAAAAC
Organism: Flavobacterium sp. MEB061; assembly: GCF_000834715.1. Taxonomy (NCBI): domain Bacteria; kingdom Pseudomonadati; phylum Bacteroidota; class Flavobacteriia; order Flavobacteriales; family Flavobacteriaceae; genus Flavobacterium; species Flavobacterium sp. MEB061. Next base: position 121,269 of record NZ_JXQR01000059.1, read on the forward strand.
AAAATATTTCAAAATAAATGTTTTTTACCAGGTGTAATAAGTACAATTATAAGTTAATTTTATAGATATTTTACATTAAATTACTCTTAAATTTTATATTTAGCAATTTATTTAATTCTTAACAAGACTCTTCTTGTAATTAAAATTTTTAACAGTAAAAAAAACATAATTAAATTGTACTTGTTCAAACATTTTACTAGCAAACAGTAAATCAGTAAAATTTATTTAATTTATACCGAATGATCTTGTTGTCTAAATATTTTTAATGCATTAAGGATATGCAAAAAAATTCTTAGATTAGTCTTTATAATCAGTTGTTTGAATTTACAACTATATTAATCATTGAACAAAGACTATAACTAATACAATAACATATAAATTAGAAAAAAGAATTCAGGTTTCCCATTATTTTTTTAATGATATTAATAATCACAGAATTCAATATTAATCAAATACTATTAGATGAAAAAAAAATTATTAATAATCCTATTTCTTCTGCCATGCTGTATTGTTACTGTTTTATCGCAGAATAAAAAACCAAACATTGTACTGATACTGGCTGATGATCTGGGCTACGGAGATGTGGGCTTTAATGGGCAGAAACTGATTAAAACCCCAAATCTGGACCGATTGGCAAATGACGGAATCACACTAAAACAATTTTATGCCGGCACTGCCGTATGTGCTCCATCAAGGTCCTCCTTAATGACCGGTAAACATACCGGGCATACTTTTATTCGTGGTAATTTGGGTGTTGAACCTGAAGGACAGTATCCAATACCCGATACAATTGTAACGCTGGCTGAAGTATTAAAGAAAAGCGGGTATAAAACAGGTGCCTATGGCAAATGGGGACTTGGACCTGTTGGATCACAGGGAGATCCAAACCGACAAGGATTTGATCATTTCTTTGGCTATAACTGCCAGTCCCTGGCACATCGATACTACCCTGAGCATTTATGGGATGATCAGGAGAAAGTAATATTGAAAGAAAATGGTAAATTAGAATCCATTAAACAATACGCGCCTGACTTAATTCACGAGCAGGCATTAGCGTTTATTGATAAAAATAAGGAGGAACCCTTTTTTCTTTTTTTACCTTACATATTACCTCACGCTGAACTTATTGTACCCAACGATAGTATTTTTCGTTATTATAAAGGAAAGTTTGATGAAAAACCTTTTAAAGGTTTTGACTACGGAACAAACGCAAAACCTACAGGATATGTTTCTCAACAATACCCGCACGCCACATTTGCAGCAATGGTAACTCGTTTGGATCTCTATGTTGGACAGGTTATTGCTAAATTAAAGGAATTAGGATTAGAAGAAAATACACTAATTATATTTACCAGTGATAATGGCCCTCACAAAGAAGGTGGAGCGGATCCTGACTTTTTCAACAGCGCTGCAGGTTTTCGGGGCATTAAACGTGATTTGTATGAAGGGGGCATCAGGGTTCCTTTTGTTGCCAAATGGCCGAAAGTTATTAAGGCTGGTCAAAGCAGTGATTTCGTAGGCGCCTTTTGGGATATCATGCCTACTCTATCAGAAATCACGGGCAGTACAATTCCTCAAAATATTGACGGAATTTCTTTTACCAATGCACTTATGGGCAATAAAAACCAAAACACTCATGAATATCTTTACTGGGAGTTTCATGAAGGAGGTGGCAAACAAGCGGTTCGTTATGGAAATTGGAAAGGAATCCGACTGAACGTTATAAAAGATAAAAACGCAGTAATTGCATTGTACGATATTAGTTCCGATCCTCAGGAAAAACATGATATTGCACTAAAACATCCTGATATAGTTAAAAAAATTGTCCTCTTTATGAATGAAGCTCACACAGAAAGTCAAGTATTCCCGTGGTAGGGGTTTATATTTATAGTTCTACAACAAAAGATGATTTGCAAGTCTTTGACGAATAAAATAATTCGAATGTATGACTTGAAAGCAACTTATAAATTACATTTATTTAAACTAAAAAAAGAGCGTGCAAAATAATATTCTACACGCTCTTTTATTTTAAGAAGTTTAGTCTCTTATTGTTTAATAAATGATTTATTTACAATAGTATCTCCTGTTTGAATTTTTAAAAGATAAACACCTTTAATCAAATGACTGCAATTGAACGGAATTTCAATTCTGCCAACATCATATGTCTGATCGGTAATGACATTTAACTTATGCCCACTAATGTTAAATAATGAAATCGTTACTTTTTGCTGTTCAGTCTGCATAAAGGTTATATTTATACTTCCTGATGTTGGATTTGGGTAAACACTCAAATCTTCTTCTGAATCGATTGCCTTACTGGCAGCAAGCGTGCTTACTGTACAGTTTGGTGTTGTACTAAAAGCCATTTGTGCGGCTGTAAAATTGGTAAAAGTCGGATTTATATCAATGTTGGAAGCATCGCTGGCTCCTTTGCCATCACAATCTGTTCTGCCATTTCTCCAGTAAGGAAATTGCAAATAAACACCCGGAGTTGAGCAACTACCTATTTCTGCATCTCCACCCACTACAACTGAACTTCCAAAATTACCGGCAAACAGCATCGCATTTCCTTTAATATTAGCTGTATTGGCTACAGAACCGCCTTCCATCCAGGCATTTCCTTCAACAATGGCGCTATTGGATAACGTTGCATTGTAAACACATGCATTTCCTCTTACAATTACATTACCATTTATAGTTCCTCCATCGACCATTGCATAATCTTCTATACGGGCATTTCCCGAAATACTACCGGCTCTGACAACTGCATAAGGACCAACATAAACGGTTGATGCAACAGTCGCATTATTAGATACCCATCCTCCTCCATTAGTATGTAAGTGCCCATTTGTTTTAAGAAAACTTCTAAAATTGGCGGCAGGCTGAAATCCTTCAGGAGTTGCATTTGCAATTTTTAGTTCATAAGGATATCTTCTCTGCTTAGGGTAACCCTCATCCATATTGTAATTGACATGAACTTTTGGTGCTGAGAACACTACCAGAAAAATACCCGTTTCAGTAGAAGTATTTAAGGTAAAAGAAGCTTCTCCATCCGTTTTATACATCGGGCTGTAACGAGATACTGTACCGTCTGCTTTTGTCGTTACAAAACCATATCTCCAGCCGGCCTGAGTTGGATTAACCTCTGTATGTCCTTTAAATTTAATCGTAACTTTCTTTTGAGTTCCTGTACATGTTGGGTATAATGGAATTACATTCATTCCGTAATCCTGTGGAGCCCAGTCGTTATTGGTATAATATTGATCTGTAGTACCTGCTACTTTTGTTAACAGTGTGTATTGTCTGCTGGTATAACGCGGCATATTTGTTTTTATACTATTGTAAACGTTTCTGATTGTTTTACCAAAATTGCTGGTCGTATTTATTTGGGAATTCCACTGAATAGGATAATCAAATGCCGGTTGTCGTTGAGCATATCCCCAAAGATAATCGTCTAGTTGGTCTTGTGTAAAACCTTTTAGTCTCTTAATTGTTTGAAGCGGATGTTCTTCATTGATAGATTCTGCCCACATTCTTCGGGTAAAATCAAAACCTTCTTTTTCCTGCACATAATACATTAAATGAAAATTGGTGTAATGATGCCTGGTAGAAGACCACATAAAATGTTTGGTCTGTATCCAGCGGGTTAAAGTTCCATCGATCTCCGCCCACTGTGAATAGGCCTGAGCTCTCATGAAATTAGCATGTCCTTCAAAGAAAGGGCCAGCCCAATCATATCCTGAAAATGCGGTTCCGTTACCCGGATTTTCCTGAATACGCATCATCATTTGCAGTGTATGGGCAAACTCATGGGATAATGCACCTCCATCTCTCGTGGCTTCGGGATGAACAAACATGGCTCCAATCGTATTGCTAAACGAACTTGCCTGCGCAAACGCTTCTAAACGAGGGTCTGTAGAATTCCAGGTGTTCATCATCATAATAATGATCTTGTACTTTCCGAAATTTGTTGTTGAAGCATTATTAATAAAGTGCAAATCGGTTATATAGCGCTTAAAACTTGTTTCAAGCGTATCTGCCACCGATTTTGGTGTAAACCTCAACGCAGGATCTGAATAAGTTGACGGATTTGTACCAACTTTATCTCCCCAATAAACCACAAAATTTGTAGATTCATATTTTCTGCTACTGGATACTTTATTATAAAACTCGTTATTGGGATCACTCCATTCTGTGGGCGTAAACAGCGTTTTTTGGCCAATTGCAACATAACTGCAAAGAAAAAGTAGAACTTGTAAGAAAAGTTTTTTCATAATTACATCTTTTAATAGGTTAAGAATATTTTCTTGTAAATGTAAATATGAAAATGTAGCGCTTGTAATACAATATTACCTTATATTAATACTATTTTACCTATTATAAAACTCTTATCTATTTGCTAAACAATTGTTTACCCAAATTATCTAGATTTTTTAATTTAAAAAGAATAGTATAAAAAATGAATTCTACGATTCTACAGCAATAAGTTCTAATACAATACTACTTTCCCGACTGGAAGAAGAAACTTTTAGCCCAATTTTCATTAAAAAATCGCCAGAAAATACATTGCCTGATTCTTCAAAAGTATTTTTACTTTCAGGCATTATATTGATTTCCTTTACTTTATATTTTCTTGAAGGGTCAAGTCCTTCTAATTTCACCATACTGTAATTAGGATCTGTGAGCGGATGCAAGGTGTATGAAAAAACTACCGATTGGGTTTTATCTTTATTAACATACATTAAAACTGCTCTGCTATCTTCATAAGGCGAAATCAATCGGTACAACTCTCCTTGCCAAATTACCGGACTTAATCTTTTATAATTCGAAACAGCTTCCTGACAAAATTTTAATTCGTTTGGTTTTAATCCTCCAACATGAATATCAAAACCTAGTTTTCCCATCATAGCGACATCGGTTTTAAACTTAATGGACTGATTCCCCATGGAAGTTACGTGATTACAGGTTGCCAATGCAGGATAAAAATTAGAATAACCCCATTGAATAAATACACGATCAAAAGGGTCAGTATTGTCGCTCGCCCAAAACTCCGTAAAATAGTTCAACATTCCGTAATCTGCCCTGCCGCCACCTCCGGCACAAAGCATCATGGGAAGATTTGGATATTTGGCTTTTATTCGGTCCAAAACTTTATAAAGTCCTTTTGTATATTCAATAAACAAATGTGATTGCTGATTTTTTAAATAGGTGGAATAAGCACTCGTCATCATTCGATTACAATCCCATTTAAAAAAGGCCACACCCGATTGTGTCTGCATAATATCATCTACAACCTTAAATACAAAATCCTGTACTTTCGGGTTGCATAAATCCAAAACCAATTGTGTGCGGTAAATACTTTTTTCCCTATTTGGAAGGCTTAAAACCCAATCCGGATGTTTTTCGAATAATTCACTTTTTTCATTGATCATTTCAGGTTCAATCCAAATACCAAATTTTACATCTGTTTTTTGAGCTTGTTCCATCAAAAAACCAATACCATTCGGGAGTTTCGACTTTGTAGCTTCCCAATCGCCTAAACCTGATGTAGAACCGCTTCTTGGGTATTTATTGCCAAACCAGCCGTCATCCAACAAAAACATATCAACACCCAATGTTTTGGCATCTGTAAACATATTGGCCAGTTTCTTTTCATCAAAATCAAAAAAAGTAGTTTCCCAATTATTCAATAAAGTAAGACGGGGTTTTTCTCCATCTTTAAGCCCGTATTTTCTTGCCCAATTGTGTAAATTTCTACTCGCTTGGCCTTTTCCTTGATTCGAAAATGTATAGATAAAAGCTGGTGTTTTGAACACTTTTCCGGGTTCTAAATTGTATTCTGATGCAAATTCATTAATTCCCGAAATAATCCTCAGTTCATTATTGTTATCAATATCAAAAGTGTACTTAAAGTTACCCGACCAGGCTATTGAACCCGCAATAACTTCACCATTATTTTCTCCTGCTTTTTCATTTAATGAAAGAAAAAAACTGGGTGATGCAAACATATTGGTTCGAACTCCTAATTTTGAATCGATCACTTTGCTTCCTCTTGTCAGCTGATTTTCTTCCATTCGCATTTCTTCCACAACATCGCTGTAAAATTGTGTCAGCCAATATTTATCAGCATCTAAATGCAAAGCCGATGAAGCATAATTATAAAGTGTAACCGCTTTTTTTTCCTGATGCTGAATTTCTGTCCACGCTTCGATTACATCTTCTTTATAAAATATTTTGTAATGAAGATTAACAAAAACTGGATATTGAGGATCTTTTAATTGTATATTAATTTCTGTAGTATTGGAATCTATTTTTTGAGTGGTATACTTTTGATATTCTAATTCTAATGAAGGATTTCCATCGTTATGCGTCATACGAATAGCGGGCTCAAATAAATTATCTGTCCCAAAAGTCGGGTATGCCGAATGACGCAAATCAATTAAAGGATTGCCATCATTTACAACAAACTTTTTTGTGTTTTCTTTCGAAATCAATTCATATTCTAAACTGTTATTCAACTTTGTACCAAAATAGGTTTGATACAGTTTTTTGTTTTTACCTACTTTTAAAACCAAAGCTGAACTTTCAGTTTCAATACAAATCAATGCACTTTCCTGTGCCTGAATAGCAGTATAAACAATCGTTAGAAATAACAGTAAAAATCGCTTCATCTTTTATTTTTTTTAATTAATCTTTCCGGATGTAATTACAATATTTTATATAATAGATAGTACAATATGCTTCTTTGTATAAATTTTTCACGCAGATTTTGCAGATTTTAGCAGATTCTTTTTTAAACTTTTAAGATTTAATCCGCTGCATATATTTACTGCGATGTTTGAAAAAAATATGCTTCTTTTTGCATCCTATTTAATACATATAAAAAATCTATATTCAATCTGTTTAAAAAAAAATAAGAGCTTATAAATAAATCTGCTAAAATCTGCTAAATCTGCGTGAAAATAAACACCGGATTAGCTAATCAACACAGAGAATCTATTTGCCTAACAATTAATAACCAAAAGGATTGTCAACGCTATGCATTGGCTCAGTAAACCACTTTGCCCCATTTTCAGTCATGTAAAAATGATCTTCATGCCTGATTCCAAATTTTCCGGGAATACAAATCATAGGCTCATTACTGACAACCATTCCTTCCAATAATTTTATTTCGCTTCCACGAACTAAATACGGGTATTCATGAATGTCAAGTCCGGTTCCGTGTCCAACTCTGTGCGGTAATCCGGGTAAATCATAATTAGGACTTAATCCGGCTTCAGCCAATGTTTTTCGGGCAGCGTCATCTACAGATCCGCATGAAGAACCAATTTTAGCAGCTTCAAAAGCAGCGAGTTGTACCTTTTTTTCTAAATTCCAAATCGTTTCGTATTCTTCAGAAGCTGTTCCGTACACATACGATCTTGTAATATCAGAAAGATATCCTTCTAATCTACAGCCGGTATCAATAATCACTGCCTGATTTTCTTTTAAATCCTGAGGAACAGAAACGCCGTGAGGATATTGTGTATCATCTGCAAACAAAACAATACAGAAATAAGAACCAGAAGATATTCCGGCCTTTATATGCGCTTTATTTATAAAATCTGTTACTTCGCTTACTGAAATTCCCGGTCTTAATATCTTAGCCGCAGCGCGCTGTACTTCCATCGTTATGTCTTTTGCTTTTTGAATGATCGCAATTTCATTTTTAGATTTCTGCATTCGGCAAGCCGACGTAATGTTCTGAGCAGTTGTAAAATCATAAGCCGTATTTGCTTTAGAAATTCCATCAACTAAAAAATAAGAAGAAGACTCATCAATGGCAATTGTACTGCCGCCAAGATTTTTATCTGCTAATAATTTTCCAAACAAAACATAAGGAGATTCGTGTTCTTCCCAACAATTAATGCGTGACTCAACCTGCATGTATTTTTTAAAAGTACCTTCTTCAAATTTTGGAACAATATATTCTAAAGTTCCATCATCAAATAATAACGCTCCCACCATTCTTTCTGAAGCATTCCAACGAGTTCCCGTAAAATAATACAGATTGGTTCCTGCATTTAGATACAATGCTTTTACAGAAAGCTCTTTCATCAACAAAACTGATTTTTTGATACGCTCCAGATATTCCTCTAAAAGAATGGGTTGTACATCCTGAGTTCTGTTTGCTATTTTTCCTAATTCTGTGGCTGCGTCAGAACCACCTATACCTATTGTCATTTTTTTATTTTTTTAATTTAAACGGCTAAATTAATAAGTTTTTAATTATTCCTTTTTAGGTTTTGTCTGATTCATTTGCTGAAGTAAATCTTCCTGACTTAGCGCATAATCGTACATGCGCAGTGAAGCAATAAATCCGGAGAAATTTTCACCAATATCCGAAGCTCCTATTATAATTTTAGCTTTATCAACTGCCGATGATAACAGCATATTTTGAGAATTATCTAAAATACCGTCTACATAAATTTTCTCTACAACACCATCAAAAGTTAAAACGATATAATGCCATTTATCTGCTTCGGGAATCTTATTGAATTTCATATCAAAATGACCGTCTAAATGTACTCCTACACCATAACTCCCGCTGTTATAAGCCAGCGCATTGTATGAATTTGCTAAACCAAACTCTTGTCTGTCACACCAGGAAGCTATAATCTCTCCTTCTTTTGAGATTTCAGGATTTTTAACCCAGGCTGCAACTGTGTAAGAACCGTTCCATGCGAGGCTTTTTGGTACTGATTTATCTAAAGTAAAAGCTCCGTTTTTAAAATGAAAAGCCTTAATTCCTTCTGATTTTTCTAAAGATATGTCTCCGCTTTTGGTGAAAATTCCGCCAATAGAACCTTTATTAGAAATAGCATTCAGATCAGATATTTTTCCTGCATCAAGATCAACCAATAATTTTTTAGTGCTTTTAACGGCAGGAACTATTTTTGATGCTGCATTTTTTAATTTTAAAGGAAGATCAAATAATGAACTGTATATTTTGATGTTCCAGACTGCAGCATAAAGTCCGGTTTTTTCTGTTGCTAAAACCGTTAACTTTATATAACGCGCCGTTACGTCGTTGTCATCAATCATTGGGCTTCCGGCTGTTCGATTCTTGGATTTATCGGAATATAGATTCCAATTTTTTCCATTTAAAGAATACTCCAATTTGTATTGATAGTAATAACTGGCAAATTCAAATTGGGTCATTACTCTTTTTATCTTCTTTTCTGAACCCAAATCAACTATCAAATGTTGTGGCGTTGTATTATCGGCCGCTTTCCACATTGTGGCATTATTATCATCAGTTGCATACGAAGGTTGGTATTCATAATCGTACTGAGTTGATTTTAAATGATAAAAAGAAGAAGCTGTTGTTTTTGCCTTAAAAGCAATGTTTTCAGGAACCTCAGACTTTACCAAATCTTCAATCCCTTTATTTGAAGGCACAACCGTTTTGATTGTCGAATCGTTTTCAAAAATCATTTTATCAATGCAAACTTGTCTGGCTAGTCCGCCTCTGGTCATTGGATAATCGTGTTTGTGATATACAATGTAATAATCATCTTTCTCTTGTAATACAGAATGATGCCCGGGTCCATGAACGGTCTGATTTTCATTGGTACTCAAAATGGGATTATTTTTTCCGGGAGTAAAAGGTCCGTATGGCGAATTAGAATAAGAATAACGAACATTATAAGTTTCGTCATGACAAGACGCTCCGGAATACATCAGAATGTACTTAGAACCTTTTTTCATCATATAAGCGGCCTCAAATGGAGCCGGTGTTTGGGCTAAAGGTATATTGGCAGAATTCATCATTCCGCTCATATTTTTTTTGTTCAACTCTCCTACAGCATATCCGCCATTATAATGAACCCAGGTTCCCCAATATCCATAAATTTTTCCATCGGTATCTTTAAAAAACTGTGCATCTAGCGAAGGGAAATTTTCTCTGGGATAACCATTTGAAATTACCGGAACATCCTGATCACTTAATTTTTTCCAAGGTCCAACAGGCGTATCTGAAACATAGCCGTAAATATTACAGCCTATTTCGCAGTTTCCAAAATACAAATAATATTTACCATCGTCGCCTTCAATAATATCGGGAGCCCAAAAATTAGTAATCGATTTTGCTGAAAAAGAAGGGATTTCCATGATATAGTTGTACCAGTTTTTAAAGTCTTTACTATACCAGACCGTTGGTGCACCAGAGGCCAGCATTTCATTATCTGTAGTGGCATAGATATAATAAATATCTCCAAATTTTTTAATCGTAGGATCAGCAAACCAGCCAGGTAAAATAGGATTTCCGGCGCCTGGAGTATTTACATCAACGTCTTTTTGGGCAAAAATAGTTCCCGCAAAAAAAAGTAAAATGAGACTGTATAATAGGTTCTTTTTCAGCATTGCAATTATTAACTTTTGTTGATTTTAAAACGTTGGGTATGATTATTTTGATCCATTTATTCTGTATTGATTTGCAAATCCTTTATCTATTTTTCACGCAGATTTGGCAGATTTAGCAGATTTATTTTATAAACTCTTGTTTTAGATTTATTAAAAAAATATGTTTTTTTACCACTGCAGTAAATCTATGTTCCCCTGATTAAATTATTAAAATTAAAAAAAAAGAATCTGCACAATCTGCCAAATCTGCGTGAAAAAAATTAAACAAATAGAAACATCAGCCTGAAACCTAATCATTTAATTTACATTCAATGAATTCAATTAATATTTCCAAACCAGTACATCAGCAGTTTTTATTGCTGAAGTTCCAATAATAATTTTGGCGCTTTTCGGTAAATTGATATTGTAGATTTTATCCGAATAATTGACTGCGATACCAAATCCGTCACGATACTCCACCATAATACCCTCGGGATAATTTTCTATAGGAGCATTTTGCTTTTGGTATAATTTTCTTAATACTTGTTTTTCAAGTTCGCCATTTTTAGAATCTACACCAATGTAAGTAACTGTTCCTTTTCCTAAATTACGTGAAATAATAGCGGGAGTTCCAGCATAAAAATCGCCGTCGTAGGTTGCCCAAATTTCTGTTTCATTATTTGGTTTTAGTAAATCTCCCCAACTCGTCCAGCCAAATTCCTGATTATTAAACTTAATTATACCGGGAGATTGTGGCATTAAGAGATCATAGGATTCTATTTGTGAACCTATTAAATTCCACATGGGTTCATAGAATTTAGCTTCCCAAAGATGGCCTTCACGATTTTGAATTCCGGATCGACAACTCAGTATTAAATTCCCTCCATTTTTGGCATACAAAGTCAATTTATCAATCATTTTTTGGTCAATCATCTGATAAGCTGGCACTATTAAAAAAGGATAGTTTGAGAAATTAGTAGTATCCCGAACAAAATCAACTGGCGCACCCATCGATTTTGTTGCTTTATAATATTTTAAGAAATGCCCAATGGTATTCCACTCTTTTGTTTGCTTGTTTAATTCAATGCCCATCACATTATCGGCGTTAAATAGAATTCCGGTTTTACGTTTTAAGTAGTAATCCGGCAATACTGCTTTGGTATCATATTTTTTTCGTAACGTATCAATTTCTTTTATAAACTGGGAGAACTCTGTACCGCCAACGGTTGGTGTTACACCGTCTGTGCCTACAATACCATAATGAAATTGCTCATACCCATACAAAGGCGCACGAAAACGATACGTACACGCAAATTTACTTCCTCCGGCAAAAACATGCCATAACCACATACGAACACTTCCGGGCAATGGCTGCGGATTAATACTTCCCCAGTTCACTTGTCCTGGCTGTAGTTCCATACAGCCATACATACCTTTTAAAGGACGAAAAAAATCATTGGACATACCAATACTGGTATAATCTCCTAAACGATAGCCTTTTGAGCCAATTCCTAAACTTCCACCATAAACTAAGTAACGGGTGTAACAATCAAAATCCAGTTCCTTACTCATACCAACGAAACTTTCATCATAGTTGGATCTGTAATTAGACGTAATCCATTGGTCTTTGTTTATGTATTTTCGTATGGTAAGCGCTTGGCTATCCAAAAAAGTTGCCGTTTCCTGATCTGCAAATCGATAGTGATCTAATTGGGAATGTAAGTTCATCCCCCATTCCTTGTGTAACGGAATATTAATCTGATCAAAACTACTATAAGTTCCACTCCAAAAATTGTTTCCCCAAGCCTGATTTAAAGCGTCAATAGTTACATATTTTTCTTTTAGCCAATTGCGATAACGTTGCTGCGCATCTGGTCCATAATCCAGAAAACGTGATGGTTCATTGTCTACTTGCCAACCAATAATATTTTTATTATTACCATATCTTTTTGCCAATTGTTCAATCATTTTTAGCGAATAGCTTCGATAATAATTACTTGAAAATGATGCATGTTGTCTCGAACCGTGATCTGTTTTGGTTCCATCTTCATAAGTTGCAAGGATATCAGGATGCTGGCGAACCAACCATACAGGAGGTGTCGCTGTTGAAGTACACATGATAATTTTTAAATTATACTTTGCAGCAATTTCAACAGCTTTATCCAACCATTTAAAATCATAAACACCTTCTTTCGGTTCTAATTGCGCCCAGGCAAATTCACCAAAATGAGTAAACTCAAACCCCATTTCGGCAATTTTTTTCAAATCACGATCCCATTGACTCTCATCCCAATGTTCAGGATAATAGTAAACCCCTACTGTTGTCAGGTCTTTTTTTGGAAAAAATTTATCGAAATTTTGAGCACCAGAATGTAAACTGGTAAGTACTCCAAATACAGTAAATATTATTTTTTTGAAAAGGTGTTTTTTTGATTTCTGCATTATTTCATCCTTATAAATTAATTTGAATCTCTTTATTTTTCAAAGCAATTTTATAAGCGCCTCTCACTTTTTCATAAGATAATTTCACATCCTGATCTACTCTTAAATAAGCATTTGGTGTATAGGCTGTTTTAGGATCTAAAGTAAGGGTCACTTTTCCTGTTTTAGTATTATAACTTACCTTTTTAAAAGTTCCTGCATCCAATGTCAGCCACATTTTTTTCGGTGCAATGAAGATTTTAGATTTTGCTGCTGTTGTAATTTCTACCTCAACCTCATCTCCTTTTTCTGTTACATTTCCTCCAAAAGCCAGCCAACCGAATTCTTTTTCATTGGTAATAAAAGTAGCTGTATTAACCGCATACCCAAAGAAACCAGAACCATAATCTCCTGATAAATAATCGATTCTTAAGGTTTCAGGATAAGAGTGAAAAGCAGCTGATCCAAAACCATCTTCGGTAATATTTGAAATTCCGCCTAATAATCCGCCGTAACCTACTTTCAATAAATGAAAATCATCAGGTGTTTTTCTAAATTGCTCCAAAACTGGAATCGCATTTAAAGCCGAACCATAATGATGAATTTGACGCTCTACTCTGGATAATTTTCCTCCGTATAAAAAATCCCAATACCTGCGCGCATTTCCGTTATACGCCCAGTGCGGCATTGTAGGCATATAGGCTAAAATAGCATCAAGGGTTATTTTTGCTTTATCATTGTATCCAAAATAATCTGACCACATATACACTTCTTCCTGACCTGTAGAATCCCAGGGCATTTCACTTCCAAAAGGGTAATTTAGTGTTCTCCAATGATCTGCTCTCACTTTCATTTTAGCCTCCAGATTATTGGCCATTTCTGTATATCCTTCGGTTTTTAAATCTTTCAAAATCAATAAAAAAACCGTTCCTTCCATTTGTCCAAACTGCGCATAATAGGGCGCTAAAGTTGTCATGGCAATACTGGTTTCGTAAGCGCTTTTTAAATACCAGTCCCAGTCGTGATTGGTAACCAAACCGTCATGGTATCTTGCCAAACGGTACATTGTCCAATAAGCGGCTGCAACGTGCGGATAATTATAAGATCTTCCCGGATCATCAGATCCTTTTTTGTCCCATGCAGCCCAGGTTTTGTAATTAACATCTTTGCTGTAAGTTCCCTCTGGCATTAATTTGGGTTCATAATAAAAAACACTTTTTTTAACGCCAAATTTCAATGTATCAGCGGTATTGTACTGAATTCCGCCCCATAACGTTTTATCAACAAACTGCTGTAATTTTTCTATTTCTTGTTTATTTGGTTCTACCAATTGTTTCATGACAGCGCCAAGCCAGCCTCCTGCTCCGCCTTCGTCGCTTAAACCCGAAATCCAGACACGACTGTCCTGAACAACTTGTTTTTTGGTTTCATAATCATACGAGATTACCGAAGGATTTCTGTGAAAAGGATCATTTTTTTCATCAAACCATTGGGCTGTAGTCAAAAAATGTCCAAAATCAGCAACTACATTGGTTTCTGATTTGATTACTTTATAATTGATGGTTTGCTCTAAACCGTCTTCGTATATAACTGTTAATCTGGCTCTTCCCCATTTTTTCCCGTGTACAGCATATTGAAAATAGCCGTTTTTATTTTTTGATTTTTCCTCGATTGTCAAAGATCCTTCCGGCTCAATTTTAAAAGATTTTACTGCTTTTTTATATTTCAAAAAAAGCTGACCGTCAACATCCTGAGGCAATACATAACCCGGAACACCAACTGCTACCGGACGTTCGTTTTGAATTAAACCAGCCTGAATGTTTTCAATTTGGTCAACCAAAACAAACTTCAATGAAAAACTTTTCGTTTCTCCCGGCTGAAGCGCTAATGAAGTTGGCGTATTCCATTGTTCAGCCGTTTTCCATTCGTTATCGGCATAGGCTTTACTGATTGGCATCCACTCATGAAAACCTTCAAAGACAATACTTCTTGGTGTATCATCATCCAATAAAGGACGATACGCTTCAAAAGGCATATTCGTTTCCGGAAGTACTAACAATGCGGGGCCGTGACCACTTAATCTTTTTACTTCAAGATAACCGGCATCTTTACCAATATAAGGATCAAAAAAGACGTTGTGAAGATGGGTTTCATCTAATGTTTTTCCTTCCAGAATATTATTAAAAACCATAGGAACCCCTAATGCACCTATTTCCTGAACCGTAGCCGATTTATTTGCAATTTCAAAACGCAAGATTAAATTGCCGTCTTTTTGTTCGTAAAAACGCTTTATGGTTAAAGGAATATCGGCTGGCAATGTATTCGAAAGATCGGCTGCTGCCAAAACATTTCCCGAAACATTTAAAGGCGTAACTGAAGCTCTTTTTGCTGCTGTTGAATAACTTTTCCAGCTTCCATCTACTGCTTTAATTCTCAGATTAATATCTCCTAATTGATAAAGTCCGTCTTTATCACGAATCGAGAGTCGTTCTCCGGGTGTAAAATCGAAAGTTTTATCTGTAACCGGAGACAAAGTGGCAACTGTTTGAGATGCTTTTACTAATTTAAGTTCAAAAGATTTTGTGCTCAAATTAAGAAATCCTTTGTCTATTTCAAGAGTTGATTTTTTGGTTTTGATTTTATCCCAATATTCTTGTGCCTGCAAGTTATTTACAACAAAGGTGCAGCCAATAATTAAAGCAAATAATTTTATTTTCTTCATAATTCCTATTATTTTTAAAGAGCTGAACAGACTTAATTCAGCTTCTTTGTTATACTTTTTACAGATAAATTTCAGCGTATTCTAATTATTTAAAATCAGTCGAAAACTTCCAATTGGTTTTATAATCTTCAGAGACAGGCAGCTCTTCGAGTAAAATTCGCAGCATTTCTACAGGCATAATATTTTCTTTTAAAACACGGTCATGAAATTGCTTTTCTGTCCATCCTTTGGCTAACAATTCATTTCTTAAAGCATAAAACTGTAAACCTCCTGTCATGTACGCCACCTGATACAACGGTGCGTCTCCACTGGCAAACGAACGTCTGACTTCGGCTTCTGCATTTGCTTTTTCGTGTCCAACTTCATTCACTAATAAATCGATACATTGCTGCGGTGTCATTTCGCCCAAATGATATTTTAATGAAAATATGATGCGTGCACAACGATGAATTCTCCAAAATAACATGCCTAATTTTTGTTCGGGTGTCTGCGGAAATTGCTTGTTCCAAAGATTAATTTCCCAATACAAAGCCCAGCCTTCCATCCAGAACGGCGTATCAAAAGGCTGACGATATGATTTGTAACGGCTGTTCATAAAAAACTGTAAGTTATGTCCCGGAAGTAGTTCATGCTGTACGGTTGCAAAAGAAAAATTCGGATTATTACCGCGCATGCTCATCAATTTGTCTTTCTGATCCATGCCTTCGGTTGGATAGGATATGCTGATTTCCCAGCCACCTGTAAAAAACGGATTTATTTTTTGACGTTCCGGCGTCATCATAATCATCTGCCAGGTTTCTTTTGTCAAATCCGGCAACGTTATTAAATCTCTGTCTTCTATAAATTTTACTGATTGATTGTATAAATTAGTAATCGCTTGTGGCTGTTCACCTGCCGGAACATAAGTATCTTTAACATGTTCGAGTGCTTTTTTCCAATCGTTTCCATAACCCAATTCTGTTGATGCTTTGATCATTTCTTTTTTGCACCATTCAAACTGACTTTGTGCCGTCGATATTAATTCTTCCGGAGAATATGGAATGTATTCAAATGCAAGGCTTTTGATGATGGCATCTCTTCCAATTGGTTTTCCAATAATTCCGCTTCCATCATCTTTTACACTTGTTTTTGGATAATTGGTTTTTAGAAATTCCTCATAAACTTTAAGTTTCTCAGACAGGTTTTTATACGGTTTTTCCATCCACCATGTAAAATCCGGATCGTAACTATAGTAAAACTCATAGGCTTCTTTTAAGGATCGTTGAAAAGCAGCTACTGATTTTGCAGCTTTATCGGCTGCGAACCAATCTTTAAATGGTTTTGTTTTTAATACTTCTGTTTTTTTATCGATGCTGTTTCCGGCACTATCAAATGCTTTTGCCAATTGACTGGAAGCCGGTTTTTTACCTCTTCTTCTTTCCTGAATAAACAGCGAAATATCGGTTGAAAAATCCAAGACTGAAGCCACTTCTTTATAGGCTTTATATTCTATCTGCAGAAAATAATCTTCTTTGCTGATCAGGTTTTTCAATAATAAATAATCGACTTTTCCGTCTTTAGATAAATTTTTGAAATCAATATTTTTTACTGTTTTGGACCAATCGGCATAAAATTTAGAAAAACGCACATAATATTCTTCCGATTCATTGTTCGAATAAAAATTTTGCAGCGCAGTTTTATCTGCCTGAAAGGTATTTACAACATCTATTAGTTCGCTGGAAAAAGAGGGCGTTACCATAAATAAAAATAAAATAAGGCTCAGAATTAATTTTTTCATGGTTTTGATTTTTAATATTTTATGGTTACTTATTTCAATATTACATCAAGGTAAACCGAATGACGTCCGTACGTTTCATAAAAAGGTTTGTAAAGGATTCCGTCTATAGTAAACTCTAATTTTTTAGCATCTCCGGTTATTGATTTGCCAATATCTTTTGCATCAAAAGTTACTTTACGCCAGTCTTTTCTTGGTTCTGTTTCCTGTGCTGCCAATAAAATTGGTCCGTAAAATAAACTGGCTATATTTTGCTGATCCATAACAGGTTCTAAGTGAAACTGAAAAGGCATACGCAACTCAATTACATCTCCATCTTTCCATTTTTTATTCAGCGTAAGATAACTTCCCGGCTGTGCTTTTACTTTTTCCTCTTTTTCATTTATCTTCACAAAAAATCCTTTGGTCGCCCAATGTGGTACACGAACCTTAAGATCGAATTTCCCGTTTCCGTTGATCTTTAATTTGGTAAAATCTTCATTCGGAAAATCTGTTGTTTGCTCGATTGTTATGTTTTTTTCTGCCCATTTTAATGTCGAAGGCACATACAGATTTACATAAAGTGCATTGTTATCGGCACTTTTAAAATAAATTGAATTCTGGAATTTGGTATTACTTTCAATCGCTGTTCCATTACAGCAGGTAAATCCTGTCATGTGTGTATTTCCAAATTGTTTTACCGAACCCGGTCTCAACGGCACATGGTATGTATTTGCAGGACTGTTTTCTGCTACCGAAGAAAGAATGTGATTGTAAAGACCACGCTCGTAATAATCCATTAACTCTGCACGCTGATCGTATAGAAATAAATCTCCGGTTAATTTTAGCATGTTGTAAGTCGCACAGGTTTCATTTTGACCTCCCGATGAAAAACCGTTTTCATAAATCGTAGCGGGCTGACTAATAAAACATTCGGCATTTGCTGGATTTCTTGCTCCGGCAACTCCTCCAATACTGTACATATAATCGTTTACGGTTTTGTACCAAAAATTATCAGCAACACGGTAATAATCAGGTGTGTTTGAATCGCGATACATTTCCAGCGCTCCCATAATTTGCGGAATATGCTGATTAGCATGTAATCCTCTAAAAGTATCTACATTTTTAGCCAGTCCGTGTGTATGGTTAGCATCGCCGTAAAAGACTTTGATGTTGTCGAATAATTGTGCTACTTCCAGATAATGAGGATCTTTTGTAATTCTGTATAACCTTGCCATTGCTTCGTTCATTCCACCAAATTCTCCTGCGATGTAGCGATTCCACATACTGATTAGCGTTTCGGTTGGCAATTTTTTCATACGGGCGTATACCCAATTGCCCATCCCTTTTGCGGTTTCAAGCGCTTTTTCGTTACCGCTCACTTCGTAAACATCCATTAATCCGGCCATAATTTTATGTAAGGTATAATAAGGAGCCCAAATTTGAGTTTTTTGTCCGCCGTAAGTTGCTCCATTTTCGAGCATAATAAATTGATCCGGAGGATAAGCACTAATAAAACCTTCTCCCCAATTCCAGTAATCGGTGCGAATGCCTTCCGGACTCAAATCTGAATCATAGTTTGTTTTTCCAGGACCAAAAGGAACTGCCGTCGGATCTGACACAAATTTACCTCCGGCTTCCTTTGGTTTTCCTGAAAGCTTTTCTAAGTCGTACAATGTATTAACCATGTACTCCATTTTATCTTTAAAATTAGCCTGAAGCGTTTTATCATAACCTGTACTTGCATACGCCTGAGCAATCGCAGTTAAGTAATGCCCTGTAGCATGACCGCGTAATTTGGTTTCCTGAGTGTCCCAAACGCCAAGCGGTTCTGCTTCTTTGGGCTGTGGCTGCCCAAAAGCGTTGCGAAACATATACAGGAAAGAATCCGGATCTGTCGTTGCGAGGGTTGTCAGGAACTTGTCACGATTTTCTATAAATTTGGTTTGATGTCCGTCAAGATCAACGTTTAAGACAATCTGATCTAATTTGAAAACTTCGAGTTTGCGTTCTGGTGTTGCAGTTTCTTTGGCTTCTTTGACAATTACTGTTGCTTTAGGCTTTAAATCTGTTCCAGAAATGCTTCCGGTTACGGTATATTGTCCACTTTTAAGTACGTCGCTATTATCCTTCGGCGAAGGCCAAATTACTCTTACCTCCGGCCCTTCAATTCCATTGGTATAAACGCCTTTTATATAACTCGGTAATCTTGGGAGTGTACCCACAACTGTTTCCACTTTTACATCAGAAACGCTTGTTAGAAATTGATTATAAAGCTGTGATGTTGTTGCTGCAAACTTTGGCAAATCTGCGGTTTGTTCTTCTCCAGATTCTTCTTCCTGATTTTCTTTGAGGGCATTATTATAAATTCTGGTAATTTGTTTGTCTGTTAATGGAACTCTGTAAATTCTGAAATCATGCAATTTTGCATTGAGATAAATATTGCTGTCTGCGAGCGATTTTCCGATGTACAGTTTATTTTTTTCTGCTGAATTATAATCGAATAATTTTGCTAAGTCCAATTCTACATTCTTGGTTTCATTTACCAATAATCTATTCACGTAAGTGCTAATCGATTTGGATGGAATATTAATCACAACTGCAACATAACTCCATTTTCCTGTTTCTAAAGCTGCTGATTTTGTTGTGTATTTTGTTCCCGTTTCAGTAATAACCTGCGTTTGAGTTCCGGCTTCATTTTCTGTTCCGGCTGGTGCAAAAAACAAATGTGAATTGGTGTTTTTTCCAAAATCAAAAAATCGCTGGTCTTTTTGTGGAGATCTTAAGAAAATCCATCCTGAAATACTCAATGATTCTTCTCCCAACAATCCGTCGGCAGGAATAGAAACAAAAGCTTTACTGTCTGCGGGTAAAGAAAGTACGGTTCCAAATTGTTCGTCATTTACAAATTTGGCTTTTGTATCCTGAATTTTACCGTGCAAATTATTTCGTGACCAGTCTTTTGCATCGCCATCAAAAACATAGCGGGCAATTAATCCGGTTTCTCCAATTCCGTCCAAAATCTGATCGCCGTTTTGCGCGTTCAGTGTTGTTGTACTTAGTGCACAAAAACTTAAAATCGCACTAATAAATAACTGATATTTTTTCATCACTGCTTCTTTTTCTTATGATTACAAAATCTCTTTTTCTTTTAGAAATTCCCTATTTCGTATAAATTTCTTCCCATGTTGGAGGAATAACTCCTAACAAATGCTGTACAAAATAGTCTCTGCGTTTGCGTTCTCCAAAATCTCCTCCGGCAGAATGTCCCATTCCGGGAACGGTTACTAATTCGAAATTTTTATTGGCTTTTATTAAGGCATTTGCAAATTGCATCGTTGAAGACGGATCAACATTATCATCTAATTCTCCCAGAATCAGCATCAGGTTTCCTTTTACTTGTGCTGCATGCGTCGTATTGGAACAGGCTTCGTATTCTGGTCCAACAGGATATCCCATCCATTGTTCGTTCCACCACATTTTGTCCATTCGGTTATCATGACAACCGCAAGATGATACGGCTACATCATAAAAATCTGAGTTAAAGACCAAAGCGGCTCCTGCATTTTGTCCGCCTGCTGATGTGCCGTGAATTCCCACTTTATCAATATTCATATAAGGATATTTTGCAGCAGCGGCTTTCATCCAAAGTTTTCTATCAGGGAAACCGGCATCTTTTAAGTTTTTCCAGCAAACATCCTGAAAAGCTTTTGAACGATTTGAAGTTCCCATTCCGTCAATCTGAACCACAATAAATCCTAATTCTGCCAAAGAAGACATGGCCCAATAATAAGGCTGGAAATTTTTTGGAACAAATGAATCATGAGGTCCGGCGTATATATATTCGATAATTGGATATTTACGATTGGGATCAAAAGTAGTCGGGCGTACAATCATTCCCCAAATATCTGTTTTGCCGTCTCTGCCTTTTGCTGTAAAAACTTCAGGCGCGGTCCATCCCGTTTTTTCTAATGCCGAAATATCGGCTTTTTGCATTTCGACAATTGTTTTTTGAGAATCTACACTTTTCAGAACTGTAATTGGCGGAGCATCTACACGCGAATACTGATCTACATAAAATTTATAATCTGGTGAAAAAGTTACTTTGTGATTGCCGTTTTCAGTGGTTAATCTGGTGAAGTTTTTTCCGTTAAAATCAATTCGGCAAAACTGAAGCAAATAAGGATCCTGATTGCTGTCTAATCCGCTGGCCGTAAAGTAGATTTGTTTCTTTTCTTCATCGACTTTTATTACTTCTCTTACCGGCCAGTTTCCTTTGGTAATCTGATTTTTTACTTTTCCCGTAAGGGCATCATACAAATACAAATGATTCCAGCCGTCGCGTTCTGAAGCCCAAACTATTTCGTTGCTTTTTTTGCTGTTGTAACGAAATTTTTTACCACTGTAATCTATAAAAGTTGGACTTTTTTCTTCTATGATAACTTTTACATTTCCGGTAGCTGCATTTAGTTCAAGAACACGATACAATTGATGTCCTCTTTGATTGTATTCAAAAGTAAGGCCGCTGTTGTCGTCTTTCCATTCTATTTCTGTGAGTTCATATTGCTCCGGAAATAAATCTGTGGCAACGGGAATATGTTTTTTTGAAGCCACTACAAACAACTGCGGACTTTTAAATGGTAATTGATCGCCTGGTTTTAAATAATCTCTGTTTTGCAGTTTTGGCTGAAACTGATCTGCGGGACTTGATTCTACAAAATAAATTTTATGCTCTTCTCCCGGTCTTACTTTGTAGGCCATAATCATTTTACTGTCTGGCGACCATTGCATATAAGACGAATAATAAAACCCTTTTGAGCCATCATAACTTAATTGGGTTTCTGCTTTTGTTTTTTTGTTTTGTATGTATAAATTATAATTTTTTATGAATGCAATATGCAGGGAATCCGGAGAGCCTACGGGTTTATTTCCAAACTCATCAAAATTTCCGCCCCAGTATTCATTTTTGTTTAATGGCAGTTTATAACCACTTACTTTTGTTAGTTCGTATGTTTGTAAATTACAAGAAAGTTTAAGTGTATCTGTTGTAAAAACCAGTTTTTCAAGCATTTTATCAAATTCTAAATTTTCAATTGGAAGATCTTTTGCAGTAACTTCTTTACCCGAAAATTTAGATAAGGATTGTGCTAATTTTGTATGGTCAAACGCCTGAGATTGCTTTTGCTGTTTGGTGTTTACCAAAAGAAATTCTTTTCCTTTTTGCAGGTTATTGCTATACCATACATAATCATTTCCAATCCAATGAAATTCTTTAGGCGTATTAATCACTTTATTCTTAAATAAAGAATCTACGGCATTTGCTTTCTTATACTCTTTCAAAGTTCCCTGAGCGTGAGCAAACAAACACCATGAAAGTGTTAAAAACACACTTATTTTTTTGTTAGTTGTCTTCATAATTTAAATATTAATAAAAATATATATTATTTATTGACGGTTATGGGTTAATATTAACAGATAGTAATATTATATTACCCATCAGAAGAAAGATATAAGCAAAATCAGTTATTAAATGCATATTACAAGTATTCAATATTGCAGAGACACAGTAGTGTCTACAAAAGGTTGTCGATATGCAATGTCTAAGACGCACTGCTGTGCGTCTCTACATTATATTTTGGAATTCGATAGACTTAACAGGTTTTATTTAGAGGTTTTTTCTTTAATTGAATAATAAATTGGAATTCCCAGCAGCATTATAAAAACACCCCAGCCACAAGTTGAAAATTTGGTAAACAATAAGGAAATGCAAACTGCCGAAGCAATTATAATATAGAATATTGGCAAAAAAGGATATCCAATTGCTTTGTATGGACGAACGGCATCGGGCATTTTTTTACGAAGGCGTATGATTCCGTAAATGGTTAAAATGTAGAAAATCAACACGATGATGATTACAAAATCCAGCAAATCACCATATTTGCCTGTAAGACATAATACTGAAGCCCAGATACATTGTGCCCATAATGCCCAGGCAGGAACACTTGAATGGTTTAATACGGCTGCTTTTTTAAAGAACAAACCATCGGTGGCCATTGTATAATAAACTCTGGCTCCGGCCATAATCAATCCGTTGTTACACGCAAAAGTCGAGATCATAATCATTAATGCGATAATAAGGGTTCCGATATCTCCAAAAATATAATCACAGGCTACTACTGCTACCCGATCTGATTTTGCGCCGGCAATTTCGTTTAACGGAATTACGGCTACATACATCAAATTGGTCAGTACATAAATTATGGTTACGATTAAAGTTCCCAGAAACATGCTTAACCCAACATTTCTTTTCGGATTTTTTATTTCTCCTGCAATAAAAGTAACTCCTGTCCAGGAATCACTCGAAAATAAAGTGCCAACCATTGCTGCAGAAATTCCCGAAATTAAAGCTGTTGTGCCAATTGGCATCCAGGATCCGTTTTCAGTATTGAAAGAATGTGGTGTCCAGGCATCTGTCCAGTTTGCATTCCAGATAGAAGATTTAGCCGCTAAGGTGAATCCGAAAATAATCAATCCTGAAATGGATACAATTTTTATAATGGTTAAAATGGTTTGTAGAATCTTGCTGTTTTTTACACCACGTGTGTTTAGATAGGTAAGAAAAACAATGGTTACAATAGAAACAATTTGTGCTACATTGAGCTTAAAACTGCCCATTTCATACAGGATATTTTCGTCACTGACAGCAGGAATTAGATAGGCCGCAAATTTTGAAAATGCTACTCCAACCGCTGCAATTGTTCCGGTTTGGATAACGGCAAAAAAACTCCAGCCGTACAAAAAGGCAATCAATTTATTATAAGCTTCTTTTAGATAAACATATTGTCCGCCTGCATTGGGAAACATGGCGCTTAATTCTGCGTAGCTTACTGCAGCAATCATCGTTATGATTCCTGAAATAAGCCATATCAAAATAAGCCATCCTGTTGATCCTACTTGTCGGGCAATATCGGCACTTACAATAAATATTCCGGAACCTATCATGGAACCTACCACAAGCATGGTTCCGTCGAGAAGTCCGAGTTCTTTTTTAAATTCTTCCTGATTATTATCTGTCATTTTGGGTTTGTTTTTTGGTTGTTTTTTTTTAGGTATGCGAAAAGGTTGTATTGAATCTAAATTGAGTTAGGATTTAGATTTTCAGATGATCAGTCTGAATGTTTATGCTATAATATTTCAATTTTAAAGCTCCGGCGGAGCAAGATATTTATAGTTGAATTTTAGATTATTTTATATGAGCTCCAGCGGAGCGATATATGCGTTTTACGGAAAAATATTTCACCCCGATGGGGTTCAACAAAATGAACGTATTATTTTCTATAAATATTTCGCCCTTTCAGGGCTTGTAAAGATCATTGTCCAGCGAGCTCGGGCGGAACGGAATATTTACGGCAATCCATATATTTCAACATTAGAACTCCAGCGGAGCGGTATGCATTTTACCAAGAAATATTTCACCCCGATGGGGTTTAATAAAATGAACATATTCTTTTTCTATAAATATTACGCCCTTCCAGGGCTTGGTAGCTCCGGCGGAGCAGAATATTTATAGCAATTCGTACATTTCAACATTAGAGCTCCAGAGGAGCGGTATACATTTTATGGAGAAATATTTCACCACAATGGGGTTTAATAAAATGAACATATTCTTTTCTATAAATATCATGCCTTTTCAGGGCTAGCAACCTACATGTTTTGTTCTAAATAAAAAATTCAGCTTCAATCTTTAAAAAATTGAAGCTGAATTTTAGAATTGAAACATTTGGGTGTCTACAGAAGTTTTCTTTTCAGAAATAATCTCTGCGACTATTTTTCCTGTTGCAGGGGCAAGACTTAGTCCCATCATGGCGTGGCCTGTAACCAAAGTTAAGTTTTTAAGTTTTTTATCTCTGGCTATGATTGGCATTCCGGAAGGTGTACAAGGCCTGAATCCAAACCAGGTTTCTTCTTCTTTCGGCATTTCGATTTTTAGATCGGGGTAAAAATCATTGATCGAATTGACAATTCCCTGAAGTCTGTTTTGATTGATTTTGGTATCGTTGGTATGGGTGATTTCCATTGTTCCTCCAAAACGTATATCATTGTTCATGGGGGTTACGGCTACTTTTCCTTCGCATAAAATACTTGGAATAGATGGTTTATGGTTTTGATCTTTCAGTGTAAAACTGTACCCTTTTCCCGGTAAAATCGAAATATTGATATTTAATTTTTTAGCGATATGCGGACTCCATGATCCTGTTGCCAAAACTACTTCGTCTGTTGTAAAATTGCCTTTGTCGGTTATAATTTCGGCAATGGTGTTGTTCTTTAACACAAAATCACTAACTGTTGTCGAAGGGTGAATTTGTACATTGAGCTGTTTTAATTCGTCTTTTATAAACTGCATGAATTTTTGCGGATAAACATGTGCATCGCTTTTATAATGTACACCGCCAATTACATTTGTGGCTGTTCCTTTCTCTAGTTTTGTAACTTCTTCTTTGGAAAGAAAATCAACTTCTAAACCTAATGCTTCTGCCAGTTTTCCTTCATGATGAATTTCTTCTGCTGTTTTATCGGTTTTATAAAGCATTAAAAGTCCTTTTTCTTCATAAAAAAAAGAGTTGTTTTGTTTGGCAAAATCCTGATATAACTCTTTGCTTAAAAGTGATAAATCGCAAAGTGCCGGCATTGCTTTTTCTACATGGTTTAAATTTGCATGTTTATAAAATTGCAATCCCCATTTCATTAAATCTCTGTTTAATCTGGGTTTTACATAAAACGGACTATGGCTATCGAACATCCATTTTATTCCCTGGGCAATCATACCCGGCTGTGCGAGTGGAATAATATGCGAAGGAACGATCATTCCGGCATTTCCGTAAGAACAGCCATCATTCATATCTGATTTATCAAAAACAACTACTTCATAACCTTCTTTGGCTAAATAATAAGCTGAACACAAGCCTATTATCCCTCCACCAATTATACTTAATTTTTTCATTAGTCTTATAAATTTAAAAATTCATTGGCCTCGAAAGTTATCTGCAAACCAATGAATTTTTTATATTATTATTTTCTTTTAAATCACCTGAAAACCAAACGCATACGGATCATCATCTTCGTCAATAATGATATTGTTATAACCGTAAACCTTTGCCCAACCCTGAATACTGGGTACGATGGCTTTGATACTTCCTATAGAAGTTTCTTCTTCTACCCGGCCAATAAATTTGCTTCCAATAAAACTTTCATGAATATAGTCTTCTCCTTTTTTAAGTTTTCCTTTTGCATGAAGTTGCGCAATTCTGGCTGAAGTTCCGGTTCCGCAGGGAGAACGGTCGATTGCTTTATCTCCATAAAAAACGGCATTTCTGCCTGATGAAGTGGGATCTATAGGATCGCCTGTCCACAGCATATGACTTACATCACGAATCGTATCGTTTTCGGGATGAATGAAGAGATTTGGATATTTCTCATTTATTCTTTTGCGCACTTCCTGACTGTATTGCACAATTTTTCCTGCTGTAAAATCCTGAACTCCTGAAAAATTCTTTTGTGGGTCGACAATGGCGTAATAATTTCCACCGTAAGCGACATCAAAAACAATTTCTCCCAATTCGGGGCAATCTACCGTAAGTCCTTCAGCGGCCAGATATGATTTTACATTGGTCAAACGCACCCAATCTACTTTTTTACCGGTTTGGTGATATTCAATCTGAACCAAACCTGCAGGTGCTTCCATTTTAATTTTTCCCGGAATTTTAGGAATTACCAAACCTTCTTCAATGGCAATAGTGATCGTTCCGATAGTTCCGTGGCCGCACATAGGCAAACATCCTGAAGTTTCGATAAATAGAATTCCAAAATCATTTTCAGGATTGCTTGGCGGATACAATATACTGCCGCTCATCATGTCATGACCACGGGGTTCAAACATAAGTCCTTTACGAATCCAGTCAAATTCTTTTAAAAAATGCTGGCGTTTTTCACTCATATTCGCTCCAATCAAATTTGGACCACCACCAGCAACAACTCTTACTGGATTTCCACAAGTATGTGCATCTACACAAAAAAAGGTTTTTCTAGGCATATATTAAATAGGATTGTGGGTTACTATGTCGTTTACTATTCTATTAATTCCTAACGGATTGCTATCCTGCAGCGCGACTGGCAATAGCTGATTTGGCCAATCCTGAAAAGTTACCGGACGTACCCATCTTTTAACCGCTGTTAATCCAACTGATGTAAATTTGGAGTCTGAGCTTGCCGGAAAAGGTCCTCCGTGTGTCATTGCCGAACAAACCTCAACACCCGTAGGAACATTATTAAAAATTAATCGGCCTACTTTGTTTTTAAGATTTTCAATTACTTCTTTGAAATCTTCCCATTCGTTTAAATCTCCATTTAAAACTGTGCCGGTCAGCTGCCCTTCTAAATCAAGAATAATTTCATTAAGCTGCCCGATATCATCACATTTAACTACAACAGAAAATGGCCCGAAAACTTCCTTATGAAATGTTTTGTTTTTTAAGAAGATATCGCCATCGACCGTAATAACATTTTGCAATGCATAATTCGGTTTTATACTTCTCTCTAAATTGGTTTGCTGTGTATATCCTTCTTCTCCAAGTACTTCTGATTTTAGACGCTCATATTGTGCTTTTATATTAGGATGCAGCATGCAAGTTGGCTCTAATTTATCGATCTCTAAAGCTAAAATAGTAATAAAATAGTCCAATTCGTTGCTTTTTATTCCTAAAATAAGCCCCGGATTTGTGCAAAACTGACCCGTTCCTGCCACAATCGATGCAGCATAATTTTGAGCCCATTTTTCGGCATCGGTTTTCAATGCAGAGGGTAAAATGAGTACCGGATTGATACTTCCCATTTCTGCATAAACAGGAATTGGAACAGGTCTGTTGGCAGCAATTTTACAAAGTGCCGTACCTGCTTTTATACTTCCTGTAAATCCTACTGCTTTTATGGAAGGATGTTCTACCAAAGCTGTTCCGACTTCTATACCGCTGCTATTAAGATTAGAGAAAACACCATTGGGCATTCCGGTTCTTTGGGCTGCTTTAATAACTGCAGAAGCTACTAGTTCTCCTGTTCCCGCATGAAGCGGATGCGATTTAACCACTACAGGGCAACCGGCTGCCAAAGCGCTTGCAGTATCGCCTCCTGCAGTAGAAAAAGCAAGTGGAAAATTACTGGCTCCAAAAATAGCTACAGGTCCTAACGGAATCTGCAATCTTCTAATATCCGGTTTTCCTTCGGTTTTGTTGATAATCGCTTCTACCCAGGAACCTTCTCTCAACATCGTCGCAAATGCTCTTAGCTGTCCGGTGGTTCTGGCCCGTTCGCCGTTGGCTCTTCCGGCCGGAAGACCTGATTCCTGAATATAAGTGGTTAATAAATCCTCGCCAAGTGCTTCAATTTCTTCCGCTATAGCTTCGAGAAAATCGGCTTTTTTTGCATCTTCAATTACGCCGTATGTTTTAAAAGCTTCTTCGGCTAATGCTACAGCTTTGGAAATTTCATCTGCGGCAGCTTCGTAGAAAACAGTTTCATTTTCAGAATTTAATTCCGGATTTACGGTTTTGTATGTCGTTTTACCTTTTGCGGAAAGCACGTCTCCAATATAATTTTTTCCTGTAGTCATCGCTTTCTATTAAAATTAAATTAAATGTTTTTGTAGGCTGGCAAAACCGGTCTGTTTTTCATGGCAACATCAATGATCGCTAATACACGTTCTCTTTCTGCTCCTTGTAACGGCAATCTTGGTGCTCTTACGTTTTCGGTTCCCAGTCCTGTGGCTACTTCTGCCAGTTTGATATTTTGTACCAATTGCGGCGAGATATCCAGTTCAAGCAATGGCATAAACCATCTGTAAATAGCTAAAGCTTCTTCTACTTTTCCGGCTTTTACCAATTTATAAATGGCAACAGTTTCTGCCGGATATGCCACTACTAAACCGGCAACCCATCCATCGGCTCCAGCCACTAAACTCTCAAGTGCCAAAGTATCTACACCGCAAAGTACTTTTAAGCGATTTCCAAAACGGTTTCTAATTCTCGTTACATTACTAATATCACGAGTAGACTCTTTTACCGCCTGGATATTATCTAATTTTAAAAGTTCTTCAAACATATCCAGTGTTACCTCAATTTTATAATCGACAGGATTATTGTAAATCATGATAGGCAATGAAGTACTTTTTGCAATTTCTTTAAAATAAACTACCGTTTCGTAATCTGTTGCTTTATATCGCATTGGAGGAAGTAACATTAAACCGTTTACCCCAAGTTCTTCTGCACGTTTTGCCAAAGTTATTGCCTCACTTGTAGTTTGTTCGGCAATGTTTACGATAACCGGAATTTTTCCGTCGGCGAATTTTAAAGTAGCCGTTATTAAAACCTCTTTTTCTTCCTTGGTCAATGTACTGGCTTCTCCAAGAGTTCCTCCTAGTATAATTCCATTAACTCCGGCATCAATTTGTGCTTTAATATTCTTTTCGAACATTACCAGGTCTAACTCTCCTTGTGCTGTAAACTTTGTCGTTACAGCTGGCATTACGCCTTCCCATTTTATTTTCATATTCTTAATTTTTATCAAAAATAAAGCTTAAACAAAATAGCTCCTTTGTCATTATTAGCCTTTATCAATACTATATTACCATATCTGTTGGATAATCTGTTTTTTTTGTTAATATTTACATATCTAAAAACATTACGTTGAAAATCTTACCTTTTAAAATACCTAAAACCGAACGGGAAGCGCTGATATATCAGGAAGATATTGAACGTGTTTTCTATGACCAGCTGCATCAGCATGAAGAAATTCAGATCAGTTACATTATGAAAGGTTCCGGTTCACTAATTGTTGCAGATTCTATTAACGATTATAAAGAAGAGGATATTTTGGTTATTGGCGAGAATGTACCGCATGTTTTTAGAAGTAATGTTAAAGCCAGTCCGGAGTCTGTAATGCTGACTTTATTTTTTACCAAAACTTCCTTTGGAAAAGATTTTTTCAGCCTGAATGATATGAGTGGTCTCGACGATTTTTTTAAGGAATCTGAATATGGGATGAAAATCTTATCGAACCAAAAGAAAATAATTCATCATTTTACCAAACTTAAAAAGCAAAATAAAATACAGCGAATTGCTTCTTTTCTTAAAATTATAAACATCATTATTGGTTCAGAAAAAACACCGCTTTCCTCTTTTGTTTACAAGAAAAAATATACCGATGATGAAGGGAGAAGAATGAGCGCCGTTTTTGAATATGCTATTGAATTTTACCATCAAAATATTACTCTTGATGAAGTGGCAGAAAAAGCCAATATGAGTAAAAATGCTTTTTGCCGTTATTTTAAAAAGCGCACCAATAAAACTTTTTTTCAGTTTTTGATTGAAATCAGAATTGAAAACGCCTGTAAATTACTGCATCATAAAAAAGACCTTTCGATCGCCTCGATATCTGAGCTTTGCGGTTTTCAGGATATTGCCAATTTCAACAGAAAATTTAAGGAACTAAAAGGAATTTCACCTTCGCATTATCGTGCACATTTTTGATTGTTATTTTTGCAATTTATTTAATGCTGAAAGAAAATGTTATCATGTAACTAAAGATATAAAATTTATCATGATTCGTTTCCCATGGTTGAAACCGTTGGCTATGTCTGCACAATTTTGCCATCCCGATTTGTATTGTTTAGAAAGGCTTAGAAATCATATCAACATCATTTAAAATGAAAAAGCCATTCCTGGGTAGGAATAGCTTTTCACACACTTATAAATTACAAGTAACCAACCTGCAAATTTTTTATATTTATCTAGTATCCCGGATTTTGCTTTAAATTGCCATTCTTAGCCATTTCTGACTGTGGTATTGGAAAAATAGCTCTAAAATCTTCACTCTCATCTCCTTTTTTCGAAAGCCATGATTTTTTTGAATATACTCCAAATCGTATTAAATCTTGTCTTCTATGTGCTTCGCCAACAAATTCCCAGGCTAATTCATCAAGGAAACCACCATACAGAATATCTGCACCACCTTCATAATTTGTAATCACTCCCGCCTCATAAGTCCCGTATTTATAAACACTGCCTCCTAAAAGTTTTTCTCCTGTTACGGTTGCTTTGGCAGGATTGGTATTTTTAAAATTTCTTTGTCTAACTTCAGTAACAATAGCAGCGGCTCCTCCGGCATCACCTTTTCTTAATAAACACTCTGCTTTGATCATCATAGCATCTGCTAATCTGTAAAAAGGAACATCATTACTTGCTTGTCCTACAACACCAGGGCCAATTTCATATTTAACCATTCTAAAACATTCATTAGGCTCAGCACCATCAACATTAGTTATATAATTAATATATTCAAATTGGGTTACTTTGTCATCCAACATTATTGGGTCTCCTTGACTGGTAAATTGTTTACCTCCTAACCAACAGTCTTTTAATCTTTGGTCATCCGGATCATACGTATCTATAAATTGTGGTATTCCGCCAGTTCCGTTCCAGGGACCTCCCGCCAAATCAAAAGTCGCCTGACTTGCAGCTGCTAATGTTCTGTATGGCCAAGATGTTCCCGGAGCCTTCACCTGATCAAAAGGGATCGATAATATTTGCTCTTTAGAAAGTTCATTTTTTATTAAGAAGTTGTCCCGATAATTAGGTGTTAATTGAAACCCTCCATTATCTATAACATCATTAACCTGAGCTAAAGCTTCATCCCATTTTGGTGTACCTAAATAAACGCCCGAATTTAAATACAATTTTGCCAAAGTCATTTTAACAGCCCACTGATTAATTTTACCATAAGTCTCAGAATTATTCTTATTGCTTAAATAAGGTAAAGCTGTTTTTAATTCGCTTTCTACAAAATCATATACTTCTTTTCCTGTATTTTGCACAGGTAAATAACCCGGAGGATTGACATATGAAGTGACAATAGGTACATTTCTAAAATTATCTAATAGTAAATAATAATAAATAGCTCTTAACGCTTTTAGTTCCTGAATGACATTTTCTTTGTTTTCAATACCTTCAATTTGCTCTATTTGGTATATCGCTCTATTGACTTTATTTACTCCGGTATACATATAATACCAATTACCCTCTGCCATTGGAAGTGCAGTTCCCCAGGTATGTTTATGCATTGTGATGTAATAATCACCCCAGCCAATACCGTTTCTTTGAGGTGTTACCATTAGATCTGATGAGTCTTCATACAAGTTATAAATAGCATCCCAATCTGCGTAAATTTGTCTGAATGAGTTGTAGGCCGGTGCAATAATACTCGATAAATCTTCTGCGGTTAATTTAGTATCCTCTGCACTTACCTGATCATAAACGGTCTCATCCAGATTTGTACATCCTGCTCCTGAAAGAAGCAAGCCGGAAATAAGAATTTTATATACTATATTTTTCATTTTGATTTAATTTAAAAAGTTACATTTAAACCTAGGGTTAAGCCTGTAGTACTTGGATATTTATCTCTATTGTCCATTCCTTGCGACAACGGATCATCTCTCTTTATCTCCGGATCCAATCCTTTATACTTTGTAATTGTTGCTAAATTATTTCCGGATACATATAATCGCATTGCATTTATAACTTTAAATGGCTTAACATCAAAATTATACGATAAGGTTACGTTATCTACTTTTACATAATCTCCTTGTTCAACATAATAACTCACATAGGTTTGATTGTAGCTTAATACTGATTTATCATACACTTTATCATATGCTGTATCTAACGTATTGTAAGCAATTGTTGGATTTTCGTAAAACATACGCTGTGTATTGAGTATTTGAAAATCGAAAGCACCTGTTAATACAACACTAAGATCAAATTTTTTATAGGTAAAAGTATTCGTCCATCCGGCATAATATTGCGGAATACCATTTCCTAAATATTGCTTATAATCATCGTTATACATTTCTGTGGTAAGTGTTTCTCTTGTGCCGTCTGGCAATTCAACAATCCATTTCCCATCTGTAGTAATATCTACCGATTTTAATCCCCAAAAATTACCTATTGGCTGTCCTACTTCTAATCGGTGTGTTTCAAACGAAATTGGGTCTCCTGTGTTTCCGGTATTCAAAAAATCTCCTTCAATTTTATATAAATCATTAGAAAGACTCGTCAGCTTATTTTGATTGTGCGAAAAGGTCATTGAAGAGTTCCAAAGAAAATTTTCTGTTTTCACAGGAATTGTATTAAGAAGAATTTCAAATCCTTTATTTTCCATTTTTCCAACATTTGCAGTAATCTCAGGGAACAAATAAGGAGGTGTTGGTACACTATAATCCCATAACATATCACTTGTTTTTTTATTATAGACATCAAAGCTTCCGCTAATTCTATTATTGAAAAAACCAAAATCAAGACCAATATTGATCTCCGTAGTTTTCTCCCAACGTAAATCAGGATTTGGGTTGCTTACCGGCTCTAAACCCTTAACCCATTTTCCATTACTAAAGAAATACCCCTCATAATCGTATAATGTCATTGACATATAAGGGTCGTTAGGTATTACTCCTGTTTCTCCATAACCTGCTCTTAATTTTAAAGTATTTACAGCCGAAATATCTTTTAAGAAAGACTCTTTATTTATGCTCCATCCTGCAGAAGCTGCTGGAAAATTACCCCATTTGTGATTATCTCCAAACTTAGAAGAACCTTCACGTCTGATACTGAACAATAAATCGTATTTATTATTATAATTATAGTTAAGCCTGCCAAAAAATCCAATTAATTTACTGTCATTTTTATAACTATCCATGAATGCGATACCATCTGACAAACCATTTCCTACTTCTAAATTATTATAAGAAAAAGCATCTGTCGGAAAATCAGAATTACGGGCCTCAAATCCCTCATTAAGGGTATATTGATAACTATAACCGCCTAATACTGTAAACTCATGCTTATCAAAAATTTTATGGTATTTAGATGTTATTTCTACATAATCATTATCTGTAGCTCCTGTACTTCTTGAGGCAACTCCATTTCTTCTGTTTATAGTATTTGAATAATGTTTTTTGCTTTCAACATATCCATTTAAACCTGTATTTTTATTTTTTGAAAGCTGTGTACTTATATCCCATCCCGGTAACAAATCCAGAGTCAGATTAGCGGTAAACCTTTGCCATGTGCTATTTCTATCCTGTGTGGTTTCATTCATAATTGCCACAGGGTTGTAATACTGAAGTTTATTTGGATCTTCATTATAAGTCCCATTTGGGTTATATACAGGTGCAGTTGGGTTTCTTATCATTGCCTGTCTGTAAGCATATGCAGCGATGGTCTCTTCAATTCCCATATCGCTTGTCCCGTTTAGCAAGCTTAAGTTAATCTTTAACTTATCATTGAACATCGTATGATTGACATCAAATGAAAATCGATACTCTTTATTAAACGTATTAACAAAAACTCCTGTTTGATTAACATAATTAAGGTTTACTACATAATTTGTTTTAGCACTTCCGCCTTTTAAAGCTAAATTATGATTTTGAGAAAATCCCGTTCCTGAGATTTGATCTAACCAATCTGTACTGGCACCGCCGTCGGTAAAAGGTAAGGTAACACCTTGTGAACGCAAACTTCTTTGTTGATTGGCATCCAAAAATTTAGCCTTATTTGCAAAATTAGATGTTGTAGCAAATGTTGAATACGTAATTGTGGGTGCTGTTTCTTTATTTACTGTCTTTGTTGTAATAAGAATTACTCCGTTAGCTCCTCTGGTTCCGTAAATTGCAGCTGCCGAAGCATCTTTCAAAACATCTATTGACGCAATTTCATTTGGAGCTACCGTATCAATACCTCCGGGTACACCATTAATTAAAACCAAAGGACCAGTTCCTCCTTTTAAGGTTGAGAATCCACGCAATGTAATATCTGGTCTGGATCCCGGATCTCCTGAACCGTTATTAATGGTTAAACCCGCAACTTTGCCTTTTATAAGATCTGAAGCATCATTAATTGCGCCTCTTGTAAAATCTTTTTCTTTTATACTGGCGATAGCACTTGTAATTCGTGATTTTTTCTGAGTTCCGTATCCTACAACAACTACCTCATTTAATTCTTCTTTACTTTCCTTAAGAACTACATTTACTTTGTTCTTATTCAAAACAGAAATTTCCTGAGTTAAAAAACCTAAATAACTGACAATTAATTTTGAATCTTTATTTTTAAGTGTAATCTCAAAATTTCCATCGAAATCACTTACAACGCCATTAGAGGTGTTTTTTTCTAAAACTGATACTCCAGGCAGAGGAAGATTATTTGCATCTGTAATTTTACCGCTGATTTTCTGTTGCGAAAATGAGCTAAAAACGACAAACAAAAATAAAATCGTATACAGCATTTTATCTCTGTAACAGGATGTTGCTGTACTTTTAAAAGCTTGTTTGGCTGGTTTCATAATTTAACAATATTGGTTAGTGTACTTTTGACACTTGTAAAATTATGTTAAATTAGAGTTAACAAAAATGTTTATATTACCACATGCTAATACTATATTATCCGTTTTTTATAGTAAATTTTACTTTATTGATAGAATAATAGATAATTTAACAAAAAAAATGCTGTTAGAGCTTTTTTAGGAGATTTTAATTTAACCCTCAAAAATTAATTTCTTAAATATTAGCTGGTTTAAAAAATTAACAAAATCACAATCAAATTATTAGAGACAATATTGGCCTCACTTAAAAACATTTATTTAAAGAATCTTATTTGTATTTAATCTAAATAAGTTTAGATTTGCAGTCTTAAAAATAAATAACCGCCATGAAGTTTACATTCTCATTAATGCTGCTTGCCGTTTTTAATATAGGCCTGGCACAAAACGCCAAAATCACCGGAAAGATTGTTTCCGAAAATAACGAAGCTGTTTCTTATGCTTCTGTCTCCATAAAAAGCCTTAAAAAAAATACTGTTTCTGATGATAAGGGAAATTTTGAAATCTCTAATCTTACCCCTGGAAACTATACTGTTTATTTCTCGGCAATGGGATTTACAGTTGAGGAAAAAAATATCGAACTACATGAAGATGAAAACTTTGATCTTTCTGTTGTTTTAAAAGAAAATATCAATACGCTTCAAACTGTAGAAATTACAGGACGTAAAGAGAAATCTTATCGAAACACAAAATCTTTTATTGGTGCCAAAACAGAAATTGCCTTAAAAGATTTACCGCAGGCCGTTTCCTATGCTACCAAAGAATTAATTGCCGATCAGGGTGCTATCCGCGTAGGCGAAGTGGTAAAAAACTTCAGCGGTGTAAGCCAGTTTACTTTTTATGATGATATTTCGATTAGAGGTTTTAGAATCAACGGAGGAAGTAATACTCAATTGCTGAATGGTATGCGTACCTCTACAGGATTCTGGAAACAGCCGCTTGCCAATTATCTGGAGCGTGTTGAAGTTTTAAAAGGACCTTCATCTGCTTTGTTTGGAAATGCTTCTCCAGGAGGAGTTATCAACAGAGTTACCAAAAAACCTTTGGATCAGGCTGCAAACAGCGTGAGTTTTTCTACAGGAAGTTTTAATACTTTACGCGCTTTAGCCGATTTTACAGGACCATTGACTGAGGATAAATCGCTTTTATACCGATTGAACTTAGGTTATGAAAATGCAAATTCTTTTAGGGATTTACAATTTGATAAAAATATTGTACTTGCTCCTTCCCTGTCTTTCCTTCCAAATGATAAAACGAGTGTCAATTTTGATTTGATTTACACTAGCTCAAAAAGTATACTGGATCGTGGACAATCGACATATGAAGATGATTTATACTCTACCAAAATTTCTAATTCATTAAACTCTACCAACGATTATTTAAATGAAGAAACTTACATTGTAACGACTTCCTTAAATCATCAATTTACAGATCGTTTGTCATTTTCAGGATCTTACATTCGTACAGGTTATACAGAAGATCTTTTAGAACATCGTGGTGCCAATAAATATGCATCTGCTGGTGACGGATCTACGATTCCGACTTCTATAGAAATGCAGGTTTTTATGCGTAAACGTAAACGTTATATCGATAATCTTTCGACGTTTTTTAAATACGAAGCCAAAACCGGAGCTTTAGACCATAACCTGATTTTGGGTTATGATTATGCACAGGAAGAAGTTCCTGCCGGAGGTTCGCAATTGCAGGCTACAGGATATAGAAATGCTGCAAATACCGGATCGATTGCAACGTATAACCCGGCTAATAAAGCTAATTATTTATTGGATTCCAAAGGTAATCCTGTGCCAAACGTGGCGCATTTTGACCTGACGAATCCGTCTGGATCACAGCAATTAAAAGACATGAGTAAGTATTTTTATGCAGCCCGTCCTTTTGATCCTACTTTTTATTCTTTATACGGAGTTTATCTTCAGGACCACATTAAGTTTGGTGCATTTCAGGCTTTAATTGGAGTGCGTTACGACGAATACAGCGATAAGGAAAACTACAAAAAAGCGAATGAAAACAAAGTAAAACAGCATTCGTTTTTACCTCGTTTTGGACTTACATATACTGTTAACCCAAACATTAACTTGTACGGAACTTACGTAAAAGGATATAACCCACAAACGGCTTCTTCTTTATCAAACCCAAATGCGGGAGGACCTTTTGATCCGTTAGAAAGTAATATGATTGAGTTTGGAGGAAAATCTTCCTGGTTTAAAGAAAAACTTTTTGTAACGGTTGCTCTTTTCAAAATTCAGCAAAAAAACACTTTATATCCGGCAAACGATACTACAAATCCTGATTTAATGCGTGCTATAGGTGAAGAAGAATCGAAAGGTATTGAAATTGATTTGAACGGAAATATTACAAGAAACTGGAGCATCTCTGCCGCTTATTCTTATAATGAAGCTGCAATTTCTGAAAGTCCGATTGAATCTGAAATTGGAAGACAAAAACCAAATACACCGCGTCAGCAAGGTAATTTATGGACCCGTTATAATTTTACAGATGGTGCTTTGAAAGATTTTGGACTTGCTTTTGGAAGTAATTTTGCAACCACACGTACACTAAGCCAAACCGACAAGCAGACACTTCCTGGCTATACTTTATTTAATGCGGCATTGTATTACAGCATTAATAAATTTAAAATTCAGGTAAATGCTAATAACATATTGAATAAAACCTACTGGGTTGGTGGCTATGACTATATTCGTTTGTTTCCTGGTGCGCCTTCAAACTGGCTTTTAACTCTTGGTTACTCGTTTTAAAAAGCTTTATTATATTTGAGAATATTTTCCGCCTCTTTTACATGAATAAAACATTTAAAAAAAATATTGGATTTTTACATTTATGGCTCGGACTTTCGTCCGGGCTTATTGTATTTATTGTAGCACTTACAGGAAGCATTTTAGTTTTTGAAGATGAAATTGATACTTTTGTCAATCCTGAATTTTATAAAGTTTCGACTCTGGGAACAAAAAAATTACCTGTCGATCTTTACGTTAATACCATTCAGAAAAAATATAATATTACTGAATTAGATCGTATTCAAACTTATCAAGATCCGGCAAGAACTGTAATTATTTCCGGAACCGATGCTGATAAAAAAGATCAGATCTTTTCTGTAGATCCTTACACAGGAAAAGTATTGGCGTCTATTCCTGAAAAAAGCAGGTTTTTTTCTGTTGTACTAGATCTGCACAGACATTTGATTTTAGGAGAAGCAGGGAAATTTATTACCGGCTGTAGTTGTCTTATTTTTGCTTTTATGCTTATTTCTGGTCTTATTTTATGGTGGCCAAAAAAAATAAAAAACCTAAAGCAAAGATTAACCGTAAAATGGAGCGCTTCTTTTAAAAGAGTGAATTGGGATTTTCATTCGAATTTTGGTTTCTACAGCTTTTTATTTCTTCTGATAATATCGCTGACCGGATTAACATGGTCTTTTAAATGGTTTGAAAGCGGTATCTATTTACTCGCAGACGGAACAACAAAAAAGCCTTCGGCCAAAGTTGAAAATCCAACGAAAATTGATCCTAAACTCGACAAAACGTATTTTTACCAAAACATATTTTCAAAAACAGACAGTATTTATAAATATAAAGGAGATGCTCAAATCAGAATCCCATCTGATACCATAAACAGTATTATGGTGATTAAGCTCAACCTTGAAAAATCGATTCCAAATATTTCAAGTATGGCTTATTTTGATAAATATACGGGAGAGCTTTTAAAAATAAAACCTTACGAATCTTTTAGCCGAGGCGATAAAGTGCGCCGTCTTATTTATCCCATTCATACAGGAAGCATCTATGGTTATCCAACAAAAATCCTGGCTTTTTTGGTCTGCCTTTTTGCTGCGACACTGCCTATCACGGGTTTAATTATATGGCTGGGAAGGAAAAAAAAGAAAAAATAATGTAGCGATATCATTGTAATTCAGAACAGGAAAGTTCAAAACCGCTCATTTCAGCAAAGAATTCAAAACGTCAATTGTTAGTGGTTGTTTTTATTTTATCCAGCCGACAGTTTTTTTCCATTCTTCAACTTCCTTCTTTCTTTTTTCAAAGTCTGGCGGTGGCGATTGATTTTCGTTTTTCACCTGTTTTCTTATAATTTCTGTTTGCTCTTCAAGAGTGTTGAGTCCGATTGCTTTTCTTCTTTCATTTACTTTGGTTACATGATCAAAAAGATTTGGACTTAAATTTCCATATTCGTCCCAATCAAATTGAGTTCCATAAAGTTGCGGCTTATCTTCAAATACTGCTATCCGGTCAGTAAGATAAGCCAAATATTTCGGGTCTGCTTTATTTTCGCTAACGGCAGTTTTCAATAGTTTTGCACACTTTTTCATAAATACTGGCTGCCCAATCGAATGTTGTATAACCAGCCAGGTCGCTTCGCTTGCTTCTTTACCAACTTTATCTATTGTTGGATAACCTATAGTATCAATTATATCGTTTAATGTTTTTGCATTTCTGTTATGCAATTCTTTCATTTCTTCATTGTACCCTTCGCTAAGTTGTCCGCTTTTCACAAGTTTATCCCTTAACTCCAAGTCTGCATTTTTCAGGTCAATTATTTTTTCAGCAATGCTTTTATAATCCATTTTGATATTATTTAATTCTGGCAATCTTCCCAAAAAACAAATTACTACCATTAAGCCAATTGCCAAAATGGTTTAGTTGCTGTTATGTATTTGGTTTTATTTTTTATCTATTGCAAAAATATGATTTGGATGAAACCAAATTATTTTGCCATAATTCAGTTGTTCATCGTCAAGAGCATCATTTCTCAGTAATCCTTTTAAGAGTCCGTTTTCTTTTTCTATAAATTCTACCCACATTCTTTCTCCAAAATTTTCTTTATCGAGAAAGACAAGTTTGACCAAATCACCGTTATTAAGATTTTCTTTTTCCTGCTTTGTTGGTATTGGATAATCGAAAATTATTTGTGTTGCAAGCTTCGAAATATCATCTAAAATAAATTTATCTTTTTTTAAAGTTGGTAATCTTAAATCATTTTTAATAATTTCATATTCAGCTTTATATTTTTCAATAATCTTTAACTCTTTTTTGGATAGTTTTACTTCTTTACCAAAATATCTGTCATCTGTTCTTTTTTGTTTTAATTGATAGTAAATTACTACTGTTAAAACAACTAAAAGCAAAATAATATTAACTAATGTTTTTGTTTCCATAGATTAATTTCTGTTTTTTATCGTGTAAAATGATGCATAACATTCTGATAATAAAGCGATTTTGGGACTAAATTAAACCCAATATTCGAATTTGCCAAATTTTATCACAAATACAAAACCAACTTTCCATTAAGCCAAATAACAGATTAGAACCACTAAAAAAGTCCTAATTTTCATTAGGACTTTTTTTATAGCTAAATTTTAATGTTAAAAATTCGGATTCTAAAAGCTATTGCAGAGCTGTGATCTTACTTTATAAGCACACTTTGGTATTTCGATATATCTTTTAAAACAATACCTGTACCTCTAACTACTGCTCTTAAAGGATCTTCTGCAATAAAAACCGGTAAATCTGTTTTCTGTGAAAGCCTTTTATCAAGACCGCGCAGCAGTGCTCCTCCTCCTGCAAGATACAATCCTGTATTATAAATATCAGCCGCAAGTTCCGGCGGCGTTATAGAAAGTGTTACCATAAGAGCATCTTCGATTCTTTGTATTGATTTATCCAAAGCTCTTGCAATTTCGCGATAACTAACCTTAACTTCCTTAGGTTTTCCGGTTAGAAGATCCCTTCCTCGAACTGTTATGTCGTCAGGAGCATCCTCAAGTTCCTCTATCGCGGCACCAACATCAATTTTTATTATCTCTGCGGTTGCATCTCCAATATATAAGTTATGGTGCGTTCTCATATAATATAAAATATCGTTGGTAAAAACATCCCCCGCAATTTTTAAGGAACTGTCACAAATTATGCCTCCCAGAGCAATAACCGCAATTTCGGTAGTTCCGCCCCCAATATCTACTATAACATTTCCCTTGGGAAGCATAACATCTAATCCAATTCCAATTGCAGCCGCCATAGGTTCGTGAATTAAAAATACTTCTTTACCATTTACACGTTCGCACGATTCCTTTACAGCTCTCATTTCTACTTCGGTTATACCGCTGGGAATGCAGACTACCATTCGCAGTGCAGGAGTAAAAAAATTTCTTTTTAATTCTGGTATATTTTTTATAAACCAGTTGATCATTTTCTCAGAGGCATCAAAATCTGCAATAACCCCGTCTTTAAGAGGCCGGATTGTCTTAATATTTTCATGCGTTTTACCCTGCATCAAACTCGCTTCTTTACCAACTGCAATAATTTTTCCGTTTCTAATATCTCTGGCTACAATCGAAGGACTGTCTACCACTATTTTTCCATTATGAATTATTAAAGTATTTGCTGTTCCTAAATCCATCGCTATTTCCACTATCATAAAATCAAATAAGCCCATATATAGTATTGTTTTATTTAAACAACGCTAATGCTAATGTTTTTATTCTATATCAATATAAAATTTAAATATATTTTGCTGTTTTTTCTACTTACTTCAACGTCCGGTAATAATTTACGTCATAATGATAATCATATAACTGTATCATTCAATTATATAAAGTGAAATGTTTTTTTAGCCATAATTTTAATTCATATAAACAGAA
The DNA here is from genome assembly GCF_000834715.1 of Flavobacterium sp. MEB061. NCBI lineage: Bacteria > Pseudomonadati > Bacteroidota > Flavobacteriia > Flavobacteriales > Flavobacteriaceae > Flavobacterium > Flavobacterium sp. MEB061. The sequence continues at coordinate 163,710 of NZ_JXQR01000059.1, forward strand.
TCACTTAAAAATAAAAATATGGAAAACTTAATCAATCAGGAGAATCTTGAAGACATCAGGGAATTAATAGAATCTAAAATTGCAGACGTTCCCGGAGAAGTGATACTTTTTGGAGCAATTGGTGCTTTACTTCTATCTTCGTACCTAAATAAAACAGGCCATAAACAGGCTGGCTCAATAGTAGGGAAATTGTCTATTCCGATAATAGGAATTGGGATTGCCAAATATAAAGATGTTATAAAATCGGAAATAGAAAATTATCAGACAACAACGCACGAAAACTTATAGGGAAATTCTAATCCACGGATTAATTTAGTTTTTCCATCATTTTTTTGTCTTATCAAGATATTACATTTGAAAAAAGCCTCCACACAGAAGTATGGAGGCTTTTATTTTGGTCTTTGGAGTTCTACAAAAATTGCATCCAATGCTTTTATCAGTTTATTGAAAATCGTATCCAAAACTTTTAATAGCAATCTCTTTGTTTATTTAAAGACATGCAAATACATCATTTGTTTTAGAAAATGCTTCAAATCTTGTACTATCGACACTACTGTAAAAGTACATTTACAATCTATATAGATCATACTAAAAAAGATAATGCATGATATATACAGATTTTAAAAAATTCGATGCTAACTAAAACACAATGATGAAAAGACCAATTAAAAAATATGCCTTTTTACTGCTAATCGTTTTTGGAAACGGATATGCACAATCAAAAAAACATCTGGATACCAATAAACCAATTGAAGAACGAGTTTCGCTTTTGATGAAAGAAATGACATTAGAAGAAAAAGTAGGGCAAATGAATCAATACAATGGTTCATGGGATGTTACTGGCCCAAAACCCGAATCAGGTTCTAATGAAGAAAAATACAATAATATAAAGAAAGGACTGGTAGGTTCTATGCTAAGTGTAAGAGGCGTTAAAGAAGTAAGAGCCGTACAAAAAATAGCTGTTGAAGAAACCCGTCTTGGTATTCCGTTACTTTTTGGTTTTGATGTTATACATGGTTATAAAACCCTCAGCCCTATTCCGTTGGCAGAAGCCGCAAGCTGGGATTTAGAAGCCATTAAAAATTCGGCGCGCATTGCTGCTATTGAAGCTTCTGCTTCCGGATTAAACTGGACTTTTGCACCTAATGTAGATATCTCGAATGATGCAAGATGGGGACGCGTAATGGAAGGTGCCGGAGAAGATCCTTATCTGGGCAGCAAAATTGCTACCGCTCGTGTTAAAGGATTTCAGGGAGAGAGCTTAAGTGCTAATACCGCTATTATTGCCTGCGCCAAACATTTTGCAGGTTACGGTTTTGTCGAAGCAGGCAGGGAATATAATAGTGTCGACATGAGTAATTCTAAGTTGTACAATAGTGTATTACCGCCTTTTAAAGCGACTGTCGATGCTGGAATTCGTACTTTCATGAATTCATTTAATACATTAAACGGAGTTCCGGCAACCGGAAATAGTTTTTTGCAAAGAGACATTTTAAAAGGAGCCTGGAAATTTGATGGTTTTGTAGTTTCTGACTGGGCTTCTATAGGCGAAATGATTACCCACGGTTACGCAGCAGATGCAGCCGATGCCGCTCAAAAAGCCGCTATTGCAGGCTCTGACATGGATATGGAATCAAATGTTTATGTAACAGAATTGGCCAAGTTGGTAAAAAAAGGATTGGTAAAAGAAAGTGTGGTCGACGATGCTGTTCGCAGAATTCTTAGAGTAAAATTTGAATTAGGCTTGTTTGATAATCCATACAAATATTGTGATGAAGCCCGTGAAAAATCAAGTATTGCAAACAAGGCCAATAATGATGCTGTCCTTGATATGGCAAAAAAATCAATTGTTTTATTGAAGAATGCTAGTACGCCGGGGAGGAATGAAAAACTGTTGCCATTAAAAAAAGAAGGAATAAAAATCGCTTTAATTGGTGCTTTGGCAAATGACAAAACCAGTCCGCTTGGAAGTTGGAGAATTGCCGCTGATGATAATACAGCAATATCGGTTCTTGAAGGAATGCAGCAATATAAAAACAACACGTTGGTTTATGAAAAAGGAACTGATGTGGCTTTAAACAAACAAGTATTTGTTGATGAAGTAAAAATTAATTCAACCGATTTTTCCGGATTTGAAGCTGCTAAAAAGGCAGCCAAACAAGCAGAAGTTGTGGTAATGGTTTTAGGAGAAATTGGTTTTCAAAGTGGTGAAGGACGCAGTAGAACAGAATTAGGTCTGCCTGGTAATCAGCAGCAATTGTTAGAAGAAGTTTACAAAGTAAATCCTAATATTATTTTGGTTTTAAATAACGGGCGTCCGCTGGCATTACCTTGGGCAGCAGAAAACATTCCTGCTATTGTTGAAGCGTGGCAGTTAGGAACCCAATCCGGAAATGCAATTGCACAGGTTTTGTACGGAGATTACAACCCAAGTGGTAAGCTGACAATGTCATTTCCAAGAAACGTTGGGCAATGTCCAATTTATTACAATTTGTACAATACAGGACGACCAACCAATAAAGATCAAAACGCTTTTTGGTCTCATTATATTGATGTCGAAAAAACACCATTATACCCATTTGGTTATGGATTAAGTTATACTTCTTTTGAATATAAAAATCTGAAATTAGCAAAAACTTCCTTCCAGAAAGGAGAAAAAATTGAAGTAAGTGTTGATGTTACCAATACCGGAAATTTTGATGGGAAAGAAGTAGTTCAATTGTATATAAATGATGTCGCCGCCAGTGTGGTTAGACCTGTGAAGGAATTAAAAGGTTTTGAACTTATTGCATTAAAAAAAGGAGAAACGAAAACCGTTCATTTTACTTTGACAGACAAGGAACTTGGATTTTATGACAACAATGGTAAATTTTTAACCGAAGCCGGTTTGTTTAATGTTATGGTCGGCTGGAATTCTAATGAAGGACTTACCGGTAAATTCGAACTTAAATAAATTACTAACGAACTTAAAAACAAAAAGATAATCTTCATTATTTAATTTATTTTTAAGCAATTTATAGCCTGAGTACGATTAATCCTTTTGAGGTTATTAATCTGCTCAGGTTTTTAGCAATATGGTAAATCTGGATAAAAAAAGTAAGGGTTCTGTTTAGTTTTATTAATATTGTTTTAGATATGATTAAATAAAATCAATTATAAATTTTATTTCTAATAGAATTGATAAATATTAAAATGTAAATGAAAAATATCAAATATATTCTTCTGTGCTTTTTTGGTCTTGTAAATTGTTTGTTTTCTCAGGATAAATTTGAAAACTACCAATTTAGAAGCATACAGGAAACTACTTCAAAAAGGGCTATTTCTTCTATCATTCAGGATCACAATGGCTTTATTTGGATAGGTACAAACGGCGCAGGCTTATATCGATATGACGGGGTAAATTATTTTGGATATAAACATGATAAAAAACCAGGTTCAGTAAACAGTAACTTTATTTACGCCACTTTTATTGATTCTAAAAATAACTTATGGATTGGTACAGATGAAGGCTTGTGTTTATACAATCGGGATCTGGATAATTTTTCTAAAGTCAATATTCAGGATGCAATTGTAAAAGGCTACGAACAGCCAATTACTATAAAAACCATTATTGAAGACAACAACGGCGACATAATTTTAGGTGCTTATGGTTTTGGATTATTTAAGCTAAATGTAAAAACCTTAAAAGCGTCTTTAGTTCACTCAAAAGTTCTCGAAAAACCAAACTTTTTAATCAAATGTTCGGTAAAAAATAAACAGGGAATTATTTATTTAGGAACTAGTTACGGACTTTTAGAGATCGATCTAAACGGAAAAGTAAAGCAGGTTTATAAAGACAAGTTTAAAAGAGAGCCTTTATTAGATGATATAGAAAGTGTTGTTATAGACAAATTTGGATATTTATGGCTGGGAACAACTGAAAATGGGCTGATAAAAATTAAACCTGAAACGGATAACTACCAATTTGAGAATTTTTTTATTACCAAAAATAAAATCTTATCTATTATACAAAGCAGTCAGGATTATATACTTTGCGGTACCGAAAATGATGGTTTATTAGTTGTAAATTTTAAAGGAGAAGTACTGCAAAAATACCTGCACAGCAAATACAATAATTTTAGTTTAAAGTCGAATTCCGTGTGGTCATTATACGAAGACAAGGAAAAAAGACTTTGGTTGGGTTATTTCAATAAAGGGCTTGGCGTATTTGATAAGCCTAATAATAAATTTAATTCGCTTGAGTCGCTTGTTAACAATGATAATTCACTGCAGACTAGTTATGTAACTTCAGTTATAAAAGATAAAAAGGGCAATCTGATCATAAGTAACGAAGGCGGCGGACTTGATATTTATAATCTTTCGGCTAAAACTTATATCCATGTTAACAAAAACAATCAAAGCTACTATTCCGGTCTGGATGCTGTTGATATTCAGACTATCTTCATAGATAGTAAACAAAATATCTGGGTAGGAAGCTGGGATCGCGGTATCTATTTTTTGAAAAATGGAACTACCCGATTCATAAACTACAATACAACAAATACAGCAGGACTGAAATCGAATAGGATTTTTAGTTTTTCTGAAGATTCCGGTGGCCGAATCTGGATTGGAACTTTCATAAAAGGACTTCATTATTTTGACAATAAGAGCAACACATTCGTGCATTGTAACACTAAACCATTTGCAGACAACTCTTTAGACGAAGCCTTTATTCGCAAAGTTTTTGTTGACTCTGATAATATTTTATGGGTGGGAACAATTTTAGGGCTATATCAGGTACACTTAAATGCCGATTCCAGTTTTAGAGTAATAAATATGCGCGATGAAATGTTCAGGGATAAAACAAAATATAGCGGTATTCAGACCATTTTATCAATTTATGAGTCCAACGATAAAAAAATATGGATCGGTACAGATGGCGAAGGACTTTTTAGTTATAATAAAAAAAACAAGATATTTTCTAATTATGATGATTTTCCGGGTTTTGAAGAAAAATCAGTTCGCGCCATCATTTCTGATAACAATGGATCTTTATGGATAAGCGGTGGATCCGGGCTAACAAAACTCGATTTTAAAAACAAACAAAGCACCAATTTCAATAAAGATGATGGTCTTATTGACAACGATTTTAATAATAATGCAGTCTTTAAAGATGGAAATGGCGAACTGTATTTTGGTGGTTATGAAGGAGTAAACTATTTTAATCCCAATGAAATTAAAAAAACAGAAAAAGCGCCAAGGCTGTATTTTAGTGATTTCAAATTATTTAATAAATCTGTAAAACCAAATGAAGAAGGTTCGCCGTTAACCAAAGTAATTTCGCAGACAAAAGAAATTATTCTCAATCATGCACAATCTGTTTTTACAATCGAATATGTGGGGATAAACTATAATTATTCTAAAAAAAACCAATACGCCTATTATCTTGAAGGTTTTGAAAAAGACTGGAATTATGTAGACAATAACAGAACAGCAACCTACACCAATCTGGAGCCAGGTAATTATGTTTTTAAAGTAAAATCGGCCAATGCAGATGGTTCGTGGAGTAATGTTCAGTTAGAACTAAAAATAAAAATCCTTCCTCCGTGGTGGAAAACCATTTGGGCTTATTTAATATACGCCTCAATTTTAGTTTTCCTGATTATATATTTCAACAAGATTTATCAAAATCGTTTTAAAGCCAGACAGTCCATAATTTTAGAAAGAGAAAAAACAATTCAGTTAGAGAAATTAAACAATAAAAAATTGCAGTTTTTCACTAATATTTCGCATGAATTCAGAACACCATTAACCTTAATTATTAACCCTCTCGAAGATATTTTAAGGAGTAAAAATGTATCGAGAGAAATACATAATAAATTAAAAACGGTACATAAAAGCTCGGACAGGCTTTCGAGGCTTATTAATGAACTCATGGATTTTAATAAATTAGAGTTCAACAAAATTTTTCTTCAGGTTAAAAAAATTGAAGTGATCGCTTTTGTAAAAGAAATTATAGGCTATTTTGATGAGGAAGCAGCTGCGAGAAACATAACTATTGATTTTGAGCCATCAATTGATGAGCTTGAAGATTGGTTAGATCCTAAAATGCTGGAAAAAATAATATTCAATATCATCTCAAACGCTTTTAAATTTACTCCGGATGATGGGTTTATTACTGTTTCTATCGATAAATTAGATGAGAATAATTCCTTAATAATTAATGGAAGTAAGGTTCCCTCCTTTTCAATAACCATTACAGATACTGGTTCTGGAATTTATAAAGAGGATTTGAAAAGAATTTTTGATAGATTTTATCAGGTTAATAACCTAAATAAAGATTACTACGGAAGCACCGGAATTGGCTTAGAGGTTGTAAAAGAATTTGTTGAGCTACATAAAGGAAGAATTGATGTTGAAAGTACGCCGGGAGAAGGAACAAAATTTATGGTAATATTTCCTTTAGGCAACTCTTTTTATAAGGAAAATGAAGTAGTGAATGAAGTTTTTGAAATTGAAAAAAATAAAAATAAGTTTTTGTTTGAATCGAATAAATATCAGGAAGATGATGAAGAGATTTCTAACGAATCAATAAAAGAAATTGAAGCAGATACTACAAAAGCCTATACCGTTTTGATTGTTGAAGACAATCTTGAATTACGAAATTATCTGAAAACGGAATTGAGTAAATTATATAAAGTCATTACCGCCGAAAACGGAAAAAAAGGTTACGAACTGGCCGTTCAGAAATTGCCGGATATCATAATTACAGATGTTATTATGCCGGTAATGGACGGATTGCAGTTGTGTAAAAACATAAAAGGAGATCTGAAAACAAGTCATATTCCGTTATTAATGCTCTCTGCAAAAGCAATGGTACAGGACAGGATTGAAGGAATAGATTCTGGTGCCGATATGTATTTGAGCAAACCATTTGAATTGGATATTTTAAAATCCAGTCTGGCGCAGCTTATTACAAGCAGACAAATAATGTTTAAGAAATTTTATACCGGTATTACAAAAGATGGAAAGGAAAAAACAACTTCTTTAGACAATGATTTCATTCAAAAAATTCTTCATTTTATTAATGAAAACCTGAGCGAATCTGATTTAAGTGTGGAGCTGCTTTCTTCTAAAGTTTTCCTGAGCAGAAGTCAATTGTATCGAAAAATAAAAACGCTAACAGGTGTTTCTGTAAATGAGTTTATTAGAAATGTACGATTAGAAAAAGCAAAACAATTGCTTGAACAAGGCAATAATACTATTAACATCAATGAAATTAGTTATAAAGTAGGATTCACCTCCCCTTCTTATTTTGCCAAATGTTATAAACTTAAATACGGGCATCTGCCTACGCAGGAAACGGGATCTAAGAAATAGAGGAAAGAGGAAAGAGGAAAGAGGAAAGATGGAAGAAGAAAGAATATAGATGAAAGAATATAGAATATAGACGAGAGATAAAAAGACTTTTAAAAGCGATAATAATTTTAGAAAGCCCTGATTTAAATTAGGGCTTTTTTTGTTGGTGTGTTTCTCAAAAAGGATTTTTTTTAATTGGCGCAAACTTGTTATTTTAATAAAAATACTACAATATAATTTCGCAAAATATATTTTAAAGTATAATTTTTTGCCAATACTTCATTGGTGGTTTTGGGTTTTTTACCTCTTATTATTTAAATCCAGAGGGTTGAGATGCGGTTTTGCATCAAATGATGCATGATTTGCTTCATCTGTTCTACACTTGGACTGCTGTAGATTTTACTTTCGTTAAGAAATATTTAAGAAATAGTTTTTTTATCACTACTCAAATAATAAGCGAGACAAAAACAACCCATTAAATATTTTTTACAAACTAAAATAACTAATTATTTAACTCAGTCTAACAACCAAATTTTATGCAGAAAAGAACATTAAAAAAACTATTGTGTTTAATAGTGTGTATGTGGGGAAATTTTTTCTTTGCTCAAACTGTTAAAGGTAAAGTAACATCAGGCGGAACCAGTCTGCCAGGTGTTAGTGTAATAGTACAAGGAACAAAAAACGCAACAGTTACCGATTTCGACGGTAGTTTTGCCTTAAACAATGTCGAACCAACAGCTTCATTGCTTTTTAGTTATGTAGGATATAAAAATTTAGTACTGCCCGCAAAATCAGTCATGCAGGTGGTTATGGTCAATGATCTGGAAAAATTAAATGAGGTTGTTGTGATAGGATACGGAACTTCAAAAAGAAAAGATATAAACGGTGCTGTTTCTTCTATTAAAGCTTATGAAATTCAGGACAAACCGTTTACTTCTATCGATCAGGCTCTTGTGGGTAAGGCTGCAGGTGTAAACGTTACTCAAAATTCAGGTACTCCCGGAGGCGGAATCTCTGTTCAAATTAGAGGAATAACTTCCATTAACGGTAACGAGCCTTTATATGTTATAGACGGAACTCCCGTTTTTGCAGATAAAAACAACGACTCTTTTTCCTTTAGCGCTTTAGGCGGAGGAAACGGACAAACTAAAAACTCGGCTTTATCGGGCTTGAATATTTCTGATATCGAAACTATTGATATTTTAAAAGACGCATCGGCAACAGCTATATATGGTGCAAATGGTGCCAACGGTGTCGTTTTGATTACAACCAAAAAAGGGAAAAAAGGAAAATCAAAGTTTACCTATGAAACCTATTTAGGTACTCAACAGGTAACCAATACTGTTGATGTTTTAAACTTGCCTCAATACGCTGCTTATCAGGCAAAAATTTTCAAATTAAATGGCGAGCCTGTTCCGTATCAATATCAAAAGCCTAATTTATTGGGTAATGGAACAAACTGGCAGGATGAGCTTTTTAGAACCGCTACAATGTACAATCATCAACTGTCATTTTCTGGTGAAAAAGACGGAACGCGCTATTATACTTCTTTAAATTATTTTGATCAGGAAGGAATTGTTTTGAATTCAGATTTCAACAGATTATCGATGCGATTAAATGTAGATTCTAATGTTAAATCCTGGCTAAAGATTGGTAATAACTTATCTGTAAGCAAGTCGTCTCAACAAGTAGTAAGAAACGATGACAGAGGTGGTTTGGTTATGAACACTTTAAGACAATCGCCGGAATTACCGGTTAGATATGCCGATGGTTCTTATGCGGGACCAACAAGTGGTTTAGGATCTTCGGCAAATGAAGCAACGAACCCAATAGCTTTGTCGGAATACAATAATTCAACTACAGAAAGATTTAAAATTAATGGTAATTTATTTGCTGATTTTACAATTATCAAAGGATTGGTTTTTAGATCTGAATTAGGATATGATCTTAATTTTTCAAAAAGCAGTGCTTTTGCGCCTAAATATACTTTAGGAAATGTGTCTGAACTTTTAAACAAATCATTCAAACAACAGGATCAAAGTTATTATTGGAACATTAAAAACTATCTGACTTATAATAAAACGCTAAATGAAAATCACAATTTTACTTTCTTATTAGGTCAGGAAGCTCAGGAAAGCCGTTATGAATATTTAAGCGGTTACAGAACGGGTGAGTTTTTAAATAAGAATTTTACGAACTTAAACATTGGCGATATTGATACTGCACTTAACGGAAATGGTTCTGGCAGATGGTCGATGGCATCTTATATTTCGAGATTAAACTATAGTTTTTCTGACAGATATTCTTTCTCGGCTTCTTTAAGAGCAGATGCTTCGTCAAATTTTGGTCCTAACAACAAATGGGGATATTTTCCATCATTTTCAGGAGGTTGGACAGTAAGCAACGAAAAGTTCTTTGAGCCTTTATCAAAGACTATAAATTATTTAAAATTCAGGGCAGGTTATGGTCTTGTTGGAAATCAAAATATTCCGGCAAACAGATATCAAACTATACTATCGTTACTTTCATCCCCGTTTGGAGGTGTTTCGCCAACAATTGATAATTTAGGTAATCCGGATATTAAATGGGAATCTCTTAAATCTTTCAACGCTGGTTTTGAATTAGGATTATTTGATAACAGAGTAAAAATAGATTTTGACTATTATGTTAAGAATTCATCCGATTTCCTGACTAAACAAATCAACGATGAATCAAATCAAAGTGCACTTAATTACTACCTCAACACAGGTGAAATTGTAACTAAAGGAGTTGAATTTACATTGAATACGAGAAATATTGTTACCGAAAATTTCACCTGGGACAGTACTATTATTTTATCTAAATACAATAATGAGCTGACCAGTTTTCAGGGTCAGGGCAAATCTTTGTTAGGAAAAGTACAATTTGATTTGTATAACGTTACCAGAACTACAGAAGGACAGCCGGTAGGACAATTTTATGGATATGTTACCGATGGATTATTTAAAAATGCTGCCGAATTAGCCGCAGGACCAACTCAGGAAACAGGAACAGGAATTGGAGATATTCGCTTTAAAGATCTTAACAGCGATGGAAAAATTGATAGTAAAGATCAAACGGCCATAGGAGATGCAATTCCTGATTTTACGTATGCATTTACCAATAACTTTAAATATAAAAACATCAGTTTATCTGTTGTTTTAACAGGAAGCCAGGGTAACCAGATCTACAACTTTACACGTCATTATACAGATGGTATTTATCCGGGATTTGGAGATCGTTTCGGAAACGTTAGTACTGAGGCGCTGCAGGCTTTTGAACCTGGTGTAAATGAAAATACTGATGTTCCGAGAATCACACTTAATGATCCAAACGGTAATGGCAGAATTTCGAATCGATTTGTTGAAGACGGTTCTTATTTAAGAATTCAGAATGTTTCCCTGAGCTATGATTTACCAGAAAAAATATTCGAAAACTCTATTTTTTCTAAAGTAAGATTGTACGCAAATGTTCAAAATTTATACACGTTTACTAAATACTCCGGTTTTGACCCTGCCCTTGGAAATTTAGATCAAAATATAACCCTGAGCGGTATTGATTTAGGAAGATATCCTGTGCCAAGAACAATTTCTATGGGAGTGAATTTAGAATTCTAAAATTGATAAAAAACACATTTAACTTAATGATTCATAATCGTTAACATAAAAAAAAGTAGTTATGAAAAAACTTTTTAAACTTTTTATGATGGGAATGCTAATACCATTGCTGTCTTTATTTTCCTGTTCAGATGATTTTTTGGATGCACCATCTGAAAATCAATTAACCCCGGCAGATTTACCCGAAGGAGTTACCGCTTTTGACGGAATCGCTGAGAGTTTGTACTTTAAGCCGTGGTTTACTTTTAATGATAAATTCCTGATTGCTGTAGGAGATATGTATGCGGGAAATGCCTTTTCGTTTGATGGTGCTTATGCGCAATTTAAAGATGCACAAGTAACCTCGCAAAACCCAATTCTGACAGAAGGATATGTTTCGTTATTTTCGGTTGTCGATCAATCCAATAATTTAATGAGTCTGGTTGAAGAAAGAAAAAGCGAATTGCCTGATGCATCTTATAAAAAAGCGATTGCAATATCCAGATTTATGAGAGCCAATGCGTATTTCTATCTCGTGAGAACTTTTGGTGCTGTGCCTATTATTAGTAAAGCAGGTTCTGCTGCACAGCCAAAAAGAAATCTCGTTGCTGATGTGTATAAATTCATAAAACAGGATTTGGAATATGCTGTTGAAAATTTACCTGAAAAACCATTAAAAAAAGGGTATGTTACTAAATATGTTGCGATGGGGATTCTTGCAAAAGTGCATTTAACCTTAAATGAATACGGAGAAAGTTTAGCCTTAACGCAGCAAATTATTGGAAACCAATATAAGTTAATCCAGGAATACGGAAACTTATTTAGCAGCCCTGAAAATAATAATAGCGCAGAGAGTATGTTTGCCCTTCAATGGAAAGCGATTGCTACAGAATGGGGAACACAAAATACCAATCAGGCCTATATAGTTCCGGGAGGTACAGGTATAACGGGTGGTGGTGACGGCTGGGGAGTTTACCTGCCTTCTATCTCACTACAAGCAGGATTTGAGCCAAAAGATACCAGAAAAAAGAACACGATTATGACTGATGGTGACTTTTATCCTGAATTATTAAAAAATCAAGGTGGTTTCACATACAAAAAAATCCTTTCTTCTACAGGAGCTAATTTCAGAAAATACATTGTAGGTTCTGCAGCCGAAAGAAACGATGTGTTTTTTATGAGAACATCACAAAACACGATTATACTAAGATATTCTGATGTTTTATTAATGCATGCCGAAGCGATTTTGGCCGGAGCAGGTTCTACTACTTCTGCAGATGCTTTAATCGCTTTTAATGAAGTGAGATCAAGAGCCGGATTACCAGCTAAAACAATACTTACAAGAGATGATCTGTTTAATGAAAGAAGAGTTGAATTTGCACTTGAAGGACAATATTTCTTTGATTTAAAACGCCGTGGTATTGCTGAAGCTACAGCAATTATTTCACAGCAGGAAGTTGGTTTTTATTCTGATGATGCCAGAACACAGTTGGTTTCCAGAAAGATAACTCCGGCAAACAATTATTTTGAATTGCCATTACCTCAATCTGCTATTGATACTAATCCATCATTATTAGAACCGCCGGTTCCTTTTAACTTCAATTAATTTTTATACTATGATCAATAAAATAAAATATAGAATTATAATTCTTTTGGCTCTGGTTTCTTTTACAGCTTGCCAAAATGATGATAATAGTACTGTTGCAACTATAGATGCAATGGTTGCTGAACCCGGAGATTTACTTAATCAGGCTTTCCCGTCAAATAAAGTCAGGGTCGAAGGTGAAGGTTTAGCGGGATTAAAAAAGATTACGCTGGATAATAAAATTAATATCAGTTTTAATCCTAATCATAATTCAGATAAAGCGTTTATTTTTACTGTTCCATTTGATGACAAACTAGGAAGCCGATTTGGTGTACAACCCATTACATTTGAAACTGCTACTGGTTCTTTTACAAAAGAAATTGAAATTTTACAGCCTGTTCCTACCATTACAAAAACAATTCCTGAAATAGCAACTCCGGGATCTCCGCTTGAAATTGAAGGTACATGGTTTTATAATATTTCTTCGATAACCTTAGACGGAAAAGCAATAAATTATACTTCAAAATCATCTTCTTCAATTATTATCGGTGTGCCTGAAGATGCAGTCTTTGGCTCAGAGTTAGTACTTACAACGCCAGGAGGTATAGCAAAAAAAGTAATACAGATTCCTCCTCCTGTTACTCCGGAAGTTATTGTTATCGTGTCTGATTTTGACGGAAACGGTGTCAGAACAAGTTGGAATTCTTATGGCGATATCGATACTTTTAACGCAAATACTACAGGTGGCCCAACAGGTAATTACGCAACACTTGCATGGACTGGTTCAACTGCCAACGGTTACAACGGAAGCAGCGCCGGAGGGGGAACTAGTTTTCTAAGTGCATCAAACACTGATGCTGCAAAAACTTTTATAGATATTGATGTAAGTGCCAATGTCGCAGGCGCTCAATTTGCCATACAATTAAACACCATTGATGGTAAGGATTATGGTTATAATTTTAAAGTAACCGATACAAATTGGACAACAAAAACCATAACCTTAGCTGATTTTAAAGATAATTATGGCTTTGGACTGCCTGCCACTACGCTGGACGCTTCTAAAGTTAACGAAATCAAAGTAGGAATTGTACAGAGTGATACGCCAAATCCTAGTGTAATAAAATTTGATAATATTAAAATTCGTTACGAATAATTGAGGATTGTTTGCTTTAACAAAAAAGAGGCTGTCATTAAAGCAGCCTCTTTATACAAGTAAATTATAACATAAATAATAAAGAAAATATAATAAGAGTATTTCAAAGATATTCTATAATAAAAAAACAGTATGAAAATTAAATTTTTACTAGTGCTCAGCAGTATCTTCTTTTTTTTAACTGCCTGTTCTAAAGATGACAATGAAACTGTTGAAACTTTAGAAAATCCAGTTGCAAACGCACCAAAAGATGTGAATGACAATGGTTTTAAAGCTAAATGGAATTATGTTTCCAATTCTAAAAGCTACCTTTTGGATGTTTCTACAACCGAAAATTTTACAGCATTTGTACCCAATTACAATGCAAAAGAAGTGACTGATTTAAATGAAGTTGTAGTTGGTTTAACAGGAGGCACGCAATATTATTACAGAGTAAGAGCGAAATCAGAAACAGAGATTTCAGATTATTCAAATGTTATTAGTGTTGTAACTACTGGCTCTAACGGTATTCCTGAAGATCCTACTTTTTTAAAAGTAAAAGTCAATAAAGTAGCAAATCCATTTTTTGTTGGTATGGCAATAAAGGCTTCGCAATTAACCAGCGGAAGCCCTTATGATGTTATTTTGAAAAATGAGTTTAGCAGTATTTCTGCCGAATATGAAATGAAAATGGATCAAATTTCTACTGCAAGCGGTGTTTATAACTGGACGGTGGCTGATCAAATTGTTGCTTACGGAAATTCAAATGGCATCAATGTTCACGGTCATGCTTTAGTATGGCATAATTCAGTACCAAAATGGTTAACCGATTTTTCAGGTACTGATGCTGAATTTGCTGCAGAAGTAAAAAAATATATTACGGATGTTGTTACGCATTATGCCGGAAAAGTAAAATCCTGGGATGTGGTTAATGAATCTGTAGATGACAATGGAGGCAATATGCGAAATACTATTTTTCTTAGACGAATGGGCCCTAATTATGTAAAAGATTGTTTTCAATGGGCAAGAAATGCAGCAACTGCGGCAGGTGACACCAACTTATTATTGTTTTATAATGATTATGCAACATCTACAAATATCCCAAAACAAGATAAAGTTTTTAGCATTATAGATGATTTAAAAACAAGTAAACTTATTGATGGTGTTGGTTTTCAAATGCATAATACTTATTTAAGCCCAACAAAAACTCAAATCGAAACAGATATTAACAGAGCTGTCTCAAAGGGTCTGAAAATTCACGTTTCAGAATTAGACATTCAAGTCAATCCATTTAATGACATTTCTACTTTTACAAATGAAAGAAGGTTAGCCCAAAAAGCAAAATACAAGGAAATGGTAAAAATCTATAATGCAATTCCGGCAGCAAATAAATACGCTTTAACGATTTGGGGAATGAAGGATAATGAATCCTGGATTCCGTATAGTACAGATCTGAATCATGTTGGAAATGACTGGCCTTTATTGTATGACTCCAATTTTGCTATCAAAAGTTCGCATACCGGATTTCTGGAAGGTTTAGATTAAATTTTAAAGCATAATACTTTACTATACTATTAATATAACCACAAAAAATTATGAAAAAATTAAATTTATTATCATTAGCATTATCCTGTGTTTTAGGATTTGCATCCTGCTCAGATAGTACAAATCCTGTATTGGCAGAAGAGCAATTGTCAAGTGTAAATACGGCTCCAAGTACAGGCAAAATAGCCGCTGCACCCTGGGTGAAACAATTTGAAGACACATTCAATGTAGGCTCTAATTTGTCACAATGGACAAAAGAACAGCGATCGGATTATAATTCCTGGTATTGTGACTATAATAGTTCGGTACCTACCACACAATGGAGAGATGGAAAACAATGTTTAGAAATCAAAACAACCAAGTTAAGTGCTACCAAATATCAATCTGGTTTCATTAGTTCTCATTACCAATACAAACCGGAAAACAATACAGAGTATATGCTTTCTGCTAATATTAAATTAATAGCGATGGAGGGCGGAACCTACAAATCTTTCTCAGATACTTACGGTGCATGGCCGGCCTTTTGGTCTGTACAGCAAAACGCATGGCCAACTAAGGGAGAAATTGATATTCTGGAAGGGTACTCTTTTGCACCAAATGCGAGCCGTTATACTTCAAATATTTTTTATGGAACTTCTTCCGGAAACAATTTATTAGGAAACACTGCCGAAAGAAACTATCCCGGTAGTTTTAATTTAAACGGAAATAACGGATGGCATTTATATGAATCCTTCTGGAAAATGCAAAACAATGTTGTCACGGTAACCATAAAAGTTGACAATGTAACTGTTGCAACATACACGAACAGTAGTGTAGCCAATCTTAATTTAAATAATTTTGGAACACATTCGATTATTTTCAATATGAATGTGGGTTCTAAAGACTCTAATTTTATAGACCCTAATAAAATTAACTTATTTTCATCTGTAATGATGTGGGTAGATGATGTTACGGTTTACAAAAGACCACTCTAAAATTATATCGCAATCAATAACACAAAAGCTTCAGAGAAATCTGAAGCTTTTTTTATGTTCATCTTTTTTTATAATATTCATTCATAATATACCAAGCCTTCTTTTTTTCTCCTTTTTCAGATAACAATCCTTTTCTATTGTATCCTTTTTGATAGACCTGATTCATTCTGCCCAATGATTTATAATCAAATAATAGCAATGGCGAGATGCCGCATAAGTTTGGAATTGTCTTAAACATTTCAATTTGATCGATATAAACCTGTTTCTGATATTCTTCTGTCCAGCCAGAAGCTTCATCTGTAGGCCCTGCATTACTTCCATAAAGAGCTTCTGCGCCAAACTCTGAAATAAATACTGGTTTATCGGGATAACTAAAATTCCATTTTACATCTGATGGTTTACCTTGCCAGGGATTATACCAACCGATGTATTCATTAATACAAATGAGATCAGAATATTCATAGAGCTGATCTGACACATTGAATGCGTTATTGGTGTAAGATTGTGTATTGGCAACATGGCTGATTAATCGGGTTGAATCAATGGCCCTGCATTTTTGAGTTAGTTCAACAAGTGCATTATTTCGGTTTGGTGTACCCGGATAGGTTTCATTTGAAAGACTCCAGATCACAACCCCACAGCGATTTTTGTCCCGATGAATCATTTCTTTTAACATTGTTTCCATTTTTTTTGGAACGAGACTGTCCGAAAATTGAATATGCTGGTATATGGGAAGTTCGCTCCACACCATTAGTCCCAATTTTTCAGCCTCTTTAATCATGTTTTCATTGTGCGGATAATGCGCCAGACGAACAAGATTACAGCCTAATTCTTTTGCGGAATTCAATAACAGCAAGGCATCCTCTTTTGAATATGCTCTGGTTCCTTTATTTGGATTTTCTTCGTGGATATTAACGCTCTTCAGGAAAATTGACTTTTTATTCAGCAATACTTTATTTCCTTGCACCTCAATACATCTGAATCCTATTGTATCAACAATGGTATCTGTTTCAGCTTCAATGATTACTTTGTAGAGCTTAGGATTTTCAGGAGACCAAAGCTTTAGATTTGAATCAAACTCTAAACTGGCGCGCCCTTTACTATCTGATTCCGTTTTGTAAGTTTTGTTGAGTTCAGGAATTTTTATTTTAATTTTTTGTTTTACGTTGCTTCCATTTAGCTGAACCCATCCCAATACCTTATTCAGGCTTCCTTTTTTTAACTGTACAGCATAATCTTCTATAAATGTTTTACTGGTTTCAATCAAATTAACGTCACGGGTAATACCTCCATAATTGAACCAGTCGTATCCTACACCGGGCAAACCATTCTGCAAACGCACATTATCTGCTTTAACGATTAGTGAATTTTGTCCTTCTTTTACTTTGCCCGTAATTTCGAACTGAAAAGGAGTAAATCCGCCTTCGTGGCTTCCTATTTTTTCACCGTTAAGATATACGTCTGCCAAATAATTTACCGATCCGAAGTTCAGAAACAGCCTTTTTTCATTATTAGATTTATAATCGAATACTTTTTTGTACCAAACAATACCTTCAAAATAAGTCAGTTCGCATAATTGTGAGTTAAAGTCGCCTGGTACTTTTAGCATTGGTCCGCCATCAAAGGAATACTCCACAAAGTCGGTTTTGCTTTTTGGTTTTTTTTCCAGCCAGACCTGCTTCCACTCTCCTATTCTTGTAGGATCAAGAATAACCTGCCACTGGCCATTTAAACTTGACAAGTGTCGCGACTCAACATTGACCATTGCTGTTTGAGCCTGTAAATAATTGCCCAGAAACAGCATAATCAGAACCAATAATCTAGTTTTTTTAAACACTATTTTCCGCGCTTTTTTATTCATAATTTAATTGCTTTAAATGCTTATTACAGGTATAGTTATAGTAAATATATAAAATCTATTGACTAATGAACATGGTACGGAATAGATTTAGTGGTCGGAAATATTTACTGGAGTTTTGGTGTAAATCCGCAAGCTAATTTAATTTTTGAGGTACCCAATAAATTTGTACCAAAATAAAACAGCCCAATTCTTTCGAATTGGGCTGTTTTAAAATTACATGGATATTATTAAAAATTCGCTTCTTCTGTTTAAAAGATGTTCTTCCTCACTACATTTTACACCATCTTTACATCTGTTAAGTAATTTGCTTTCGCCATATCCTTTTCCTTTTAATCGATTAGCGGAAATGCCTTTTTTTACAAGCCACGCCATAATAGATTTTGCTCTTTTATCAGATAAAACCATATTTGATTTTACAGATGATCTGCTGTCTGTATGCGAACGAATATCTATTTTCATTTTTGGATATTCCTGCATTACGGCAAATATTTTCTCTAATTCAATTGCTGCTTTATCTGTAATATTCCATTTTCCTAAATCGAAATATATCATCGAAATATTTAGCGTTTTGGCCAAATCTGTTCCAATTGCAATTGGTTTTACTTCTTTAATTTCTATTTTTTCTTTTTCTAAAGTAAAATCTAACTTATTATCAACAGCGTATGAAATCGTAACCTGATTTTCTTTTATTGGATAACCTTCTCCAATTACACGAACTGTATAGGCTTTGTTGCAGTTAACTTTGAAAAAATAGCTGCCGTCTTTACCTGTAAGTACTTCTTCTAAAACCTGAAGCTTTTCATCAAGCAAAACTACTTTTACATTTTCTAAAACAGTATTAGAATTACCATCAGAAACAGTTCCTTTTAAAGTTCTTTCGCAAACTAATTTCCTTGTCTCGGTAAATTTATAAATATCATCATAGCCCATTCCTCCTTTTTTATTAGAAGAAAAATATCCATTACGTGTATTGCTGTCAATGATAAAAGCAAAATCATCAAATTTGGTATTTACCGGTTCACCGATATTCTGCACTTTGTCAAAAGTTCCGTTGTCCAGTATTTTTGAAACAAATATGTCCAGTCCGCCAAGTCCGGGACGCCCGTCGGTTGCAAAGTACAATTCGTTATCTCCTGAAATAAAAGGAAAAGTTTCTCTTCCTTCCGTATTAATATTGGATCCCAGATTTTCGGGTTTTCCAAATGTTCCATCGTTATTAATTGTTACGCTGTATAAATCAGACTGACCTAAACTTCCCGGCATATCTGATGCAAAAAATAATTGCTTTTCATCTAAACTTAACGCCGGATGAGCTGTACTATAAGCGTCGCTGTTAAAAGGTAATTCTGTAATATTATCCCATTTACCATTTAAGAAACTAGCCTTATACAGTTTTAATAAGGTAATATTCTTGTCGTCTTTTCCTCGTTTTCCATCCAAAAAATTATTTCTTGTAAAATACATCGTCTTGCCATCTTTTGTAAAAACAGGAGTCGATTCATTAAATTTTGAATTAACATTTGTATTAAGCAAAACCGGAGTGCCAAGATTACCGTCTGGCTGAATGGCTGCAGTATATAAATTTGTAAAAGCTCTGTTTGTCCATAAAAATGTCTTTCCTTCTTTCTTTCTAATTTTACGTGCAGAACCAAATATTAAATTATTATTTAAAACAGCACTTCCAAAATCTGATTGTTCTGTATTAATGTTTGTATTTACAATTTCAAATCGGCCAGAGTTTAATTTGATCTGCTCTAAATAATTTCTGTTATTTTCAAATAAAATTCCTCTGGTATCTGTATTTACTTTTTTATTGAATTCGTCAAGCATTTTATCTGCTTTTGCGTAATCTCCTACTGCTTTAAGAGACTGTGCATATCTGTACAAATATTCCGGTTCCTGCTTGGGATTCAGAAAGAAAAGTTCATCATAAGAAACGACTGCTTTTGTTAATTCAGCATTAAAGTAATAAGCATTACCTAATCTCTGAAACATTTTTTCGTCTTTATATCCTTTAGCGGCAAGTTTTTCGTAAATCGAAATTGCATCTGCATAGGCATAATTATCATATTGCTTTTCTGCTTTTTGCAAAAGTGCCTTTTGAGCCATTCCGCTAAAAAAGCAAAAAGACATTAGTACGGTATAAATTATATTTTTTATTTTCATGACTAGAAAAATCTTGGTGATGTTATTCGGCTATACTTATTCAAAAACTCAAAACGCAGGAATATTTCATGCGATCCTGAATTGTAGTTCACTAACTTAGTTGTTTCGCGATCGTAGGCATAACCCAGATATAAACTGTCTGTGATCTGAAATCCGGCCAGCGCACTTACTGCAGCACTCCATCTGTACGAAACACCAACAACAAACTTGTCATTAAACATGAAATTTGCCGAAGCATCAACCTGAAACGGTGAACCTTCTATCATCTTAGCCAAAACTGCGGGTTTGAACTTTATTTGCTCATAATGATCCAGATTAAATACATATCCGGCAATCAAATAGTAGTTTATCTGCTCTTTATAAATTGCAGTTTCATTATCATCGTAACGATTTGTTTCTATAAAATTGGGTACCGATAAACCAACATATCCTTTGTCTGAATGCAAGTATACACCAGCACCAACATTAGGTGAAAATTTATTTTTAAAATCCTGAAATTGCGGATCTCCCTGATTTTCCGGGTTTAACTTTGTAGGATCCAGTTTGAATAAATTTGCTGATCCTTTTATACCAAAAGAAAGTTTGGCTGTAGCCGATGTTGGGATAGAATACGAAAAATCTGCTGATATGTTGTTTTCATTTGTAGGACCAATTTTGTCATTTACTAATGAAACTCCAAGTCCTACATTATTACCTACAGGTGTATTTACAGAAAAACTGCTTGTTTCGGGTGCACCATCTAACCCAACCCACTGTGTACGATAAAGTCCTAAAACACTTATGACTCCTCTTGAACCCGCGTAAGCCGGATTTATACTAATGGTATTATACATATATTGTGTAAACTGCGCATCTTGCTGAGCAAAACTTGCAACCGAACAAAACAATAAAACTAAAACTAATTTTCTCATTTATTTTATTTTTAAAATAATGGCTTAGCTTTCACTAAGCCATTTAATTTGTATAGTATGTTACTTGGTAAGGTATAAATACCCAGCCTCTTGCTGTAGGTTAGATTGCTTATCTTTATATCTAATGATGTAATAATAAGTACCTTCAGGTAATCCGTTTGAGTCTTTAATAGTAGCGCGACCTTCTGAAACACCTCTAAAAGCAATGTCTGCATTGTTATAATGTTCTCTTTCGAATACTAAAACGCCCCAACGGTTGAAGATCTGTACGCTATTGTCAGGATAACATTCTAAGCCCTGAATGTAGAATCTTTCGTTTTGATTATCTCCATTTGCAGAAACAGCATTAAAGATTTTAATCACACAACCACCTAATTCTAAAATAGTTGGTTTATCTCCTTCAGTATCACTAGAATCTGATTTATCCGAAACAATTATTCCGCTTTTCGTCGTACCTGATGCTGTTGCCTGATTGCTTATGCTTCCAGAATCAACATCTGCCTGAGATAAAGTATAGGTTCCTGTTATTGAAGAGTTATCAGTTTCTCCAACTGCCAGATTAATAGGACCTCCGTTCATAACAATTCCAGGTAAAGGATCTGAAACCATTATTTTTTCAAGAGCAACATTTCCTTTGTTTGTTATTGCAAAATTATAGGTTAAAGTCTCTCCGGCTTCAGCAAATCCATTTCCATTATCATCATTCAATACAACCGTTTTTACTATTGCAATTGCAGGAATTTCAACAAAAATCTTAACCGTGGCAGTAGTACAATTTGATCCATTGGCTACTTCGCATATTTGATACGTTAGTGTATGCTCTCCTCCTTTTGTACCTGGTGCTATATTGATTGTACCATCATTATTAAGGGTAATTCCTGTTGGCCAGTCAATACCTTTTACTATAACATCTGAAGGTTTAACAGGAACACCGTTTAAGGTATCATTATCTAAAACATTGATTACTTCTAATGAACCATTAAGTCCGTCAGCAAGCGTTACCTCATCTTCATTACCTGCGTGAATTCCGAATGTTGGCATCGCGTTACAACCAGCTGATGCTGCAGGATAATTAACTACAACAGATTGTGTAGGATTTAATGTAAACTGCATGGTAACGGCAGGTCTTGTTAATTCAAACCCGTCATTTCCTTGTATCCATTGTCCGTTTACCAATACCCATCCCGGCCAGTCTGTTGGTTTATTATTACTATCAACGACTGCTCCCGGCCATAAAACAGTACCACTTAATGGCATATTATTTTGGGTTGCCACAATGTTGTTAGCACTGTCTATCCAATTAATAGTTAATAATCCTGTTGGTGTAAAATTATCTGCAACAACATTATAAGAAACATACGGAGCATTATTATCACAATAACTATTTGCCGTTATTGTCATAGTAGGCGCTACAACCGAAACTGTAACGGTAGCAGGACTACAGTTTGAAGGATTCGCTTTTTCGCAAATTTCGTATGTTAAAGTATAGTTTCCAGCCGGAGCATTTGGAATCAATTCTACAGTTCCATCAGGTTTTAATGTAATTGTTCCTGTTGGATCAGGAGTCAATTCATGTAAATCAACATCTGTAGGTATTAGGGGATTATTGTTTAAAGTATCATTATCAAATACATTTACAATTGTAACTGTTTTATCAATTCCTACTACAGGATTTACCGGATCATTTACGGCATTCAAAATTGTTTTTTCAACCACAATTGTTATTATTGCCGGCGTTGCATCAATGGAACCGTTATTATCTGTTGCTGTAAAAGTAAAAGTTTCGTTCCCTGAAAATGCTCCGCTAGGATCGTATGTAAGCAT
The DNA here is from genome assembly GCF_000834715.1 of Flavobacterium sp. MEB061. Classification (NCBI taxonomy): domain Bacteria; kingdom Pseudomonadati; phylum Bacteroidota; class Flavobacteriia; order Flavobacteriales; family Flavobacteriaceae; genus Flavobacterium; species Flavobacterium sp. MEB061. Next base: position 186,660 of record NZ_JXQR01000059.1, read on the forward strand.
ACTAACTTCTAAAGGTGTCAATACCTGATTTACCGTTACAGGTGTTCCTGATAGTGCTAAAGTTCCATTAGCTGGTAATGTCAGGATTGTATAACTTACAACAGTTCCATCTGTATCTGTTGCTGTTAAAGGATTGATCGCTGTTGCTCCTGCTGTTGACGGGATACCAGCATTAGTATCGTCGTTTGCAACTGGTGCATTATTTCCAACAGGAATTGTAATTGTTCCCGCTGATAAATCTATCGCACCAAGGTCATCTGTTGCCGTAAAAGTAAAGGTATCGTTGCCTGTAAATGTTCCGCTTGGTTCATAAGTAAGCATGCTTGCTTCTAAAGGCGTCAAAATCTGATTTACGGTAACCGGAACCCCTGCTAATGCTAAAATTCCATGAGATGGTAATGTTAAAACTGTATAGTTTGATATCGTTCCGTCAATATCTGTCGCGCTTAATACGTTTAGGGCTGTAGCTCCTGCCGTTGATGAAATTGGGGTATTTATATCATCAGCTGCAGTCGGACTATCATTTACAGCATTAACTGTTACAAGCTGGTTTGCCGTAGCAGTTCCGCCATTTCCATCACTGATCAGGTAAGGAATACTAATGGCTATTGCTGAATTGAAATTTGCCGATGGTGTGAAAGTAATCACACCTGCAGCTGAGATATTTACTGTTCCGTTAGTTACAGGAATTGTTTGTGCGCCACCTGTAAGTATTGTTCCGCCAATTGAAGTGATACTCAATGTATCGCCGTCAAGATCCGAATCCAATGCCAATGGGTTTAAGGTTACTGTAGCATCTTCTGCAACAGTATAAACGTCATTTACCGCTACCGGATTATCATTTACTGCCGTAACTGTAATTAATTGATTTGCTGTAGCAGTTCCACCATGACCATCGCTGATTACATAAGGAATACTAATAGCCGTAGCCGAATTAAAGTTTGCCGATGGTGTGAAAGTAATCACGCCTGCAGCTGAGATATTTACTGTTCCGTTTGTTACAGGAATTGTTTGTGCACCACCTGTAAGAGTTGTTCCGCCAATTGAAGTGATACTCAACGTATCGCCATCAAGATCAGAATCCAACGCTAATGGATTTAAAGTTACCGTAGCATCTTCTGCAATAGTATAAATGTCATCTACCGCTACCGGATTATCATTTACTGCCGTAACTGTAATTAATTGATTTGCCGTGTCAGTTCCGCCATGACCATCATTGATTACGTAAGGAATACTAATAGCCGTAGCTGAATTAAAGTTTGCCGATGGTGTGAAAGTAATCACGCCTACAGCTGAGATATTTACTGTTCCGTTAGTAACGGTAATTGTTTGAGTTGTTCCGGTAAGAGTTGTTCCATTAATTGAAGTAATACTCAAAGTATCGCCATCAAGATCCGAATCCAACGCTAATGGATTTAAGGTTACTGTCGCATCTTCTGCAACAGTATAAATGTCATCTACCGCTACAGGATTATCATTTACTGCCGTAACTGTAATCAATTGATTTGCTGTAGCTGTTCCGCCATGACCATCATTGATTACGTAAGGAATACTGATAACCGTAGCCGAATTAAAGTTTGCCGATGGTGTGAAAGTAATCACGCCCGCAGCTGAGATATTTACTGTTCCGTTTGTAACGGTAATTGTTTGTACGCCACCAGTAAGAGTTGTTCCATTAATTGAAGTAATGCTCAACGTATCGCCGTCAAGATCCGAATCCAATGCCAATGGATTTAGAGTTACTGTCGCATCTTCTGCAACAGTATAAATGTCATCTACCGCTACCGGATTATCATTTACTGCTGCCACAACAAAAGTAATATCTGCATTATCACACAATCCGAAAGGATCACATAAAGTATAAGTTATTATTGCTGTTCCGTTATAATTATCTGCAGGATTAAAAGTTACAATTCCTGTAGATGGGTTTAATGTCCAAACACCTTTAGCATCAGAATACGTTGTTTGAATACCTGGCAAAGCAGGATCTAAATCTACTGTAAATTGCACAACTCCATTTACGGGAGCAATCGGGTTACCATCTGGATCAGTATCATTAGAAAGTACATTCACCGTACCATTAGCTCCATCTTCATTTAAAGGAGAAGCACTAAGATCATCATCAATAGCCACTGGTGCATGATTTACTGTTGGTGTAGCAGATTCTGAATTATTTCCAGGTGTTGGATCATTCTGTTCTCCTGTAATACTGGCTGTATTGGCATAAGAGCCCGTAGCATTTACTTTTGCAACAATTGTAAGTGTTGCATTTGCTCCATTGGCAAGGTTTCCAATGGTCCAGTCTGGTGCTAACCATGTTCCTGTTGAAGGTGTTGCGCTAACAAAGGTATAACCTGCCGGAAGTGTATCGGTTACTTTAACTCCCGTAGCATTGCTTGGTCCTGAGTTAGAAGCTGTGATAGTAAATGTAACGTTGTCACCAACATTATGAGTACCAGTGCTTGCTGTTTTGGTTACCAAAAGATTAGTATCAACTACAGGTGTTGCAGTTGCTGTATTATTTGCAGAATTAGTATCAGGATCATTACCTGAAATAATAGCCGTATTCGCATACGGTCCTGAAGCATTAACTGTAGCTACAATTGATAAGGTGGCACTTTCTCCATTAATAAGGCTGCCAACAGTCCAATTTGGTGCTGACCATGTTCCTACTGATGGTGTTGCACTTACAAAAGTATAACCAGCAGGAAGAACGTCATTTACATTAACTCCTGTAGCCTTATAAGGTCCTTTATTAGTTGTCGTAATTGTGAATACGCAATTATTACCAACACTTGCATTAATATTATCAACTGTTTTTGTAACCTCTAAATCTATAGGACAAAGAGCCGCTTCAAAATTTTTAGTAGTAACTGAAGTACCTCCACACTCAGTGGTTACGGAGTATTGAACCACTACGGTACCGGCTGATGTAAAACTCAAAGTATTTCCTGTAAGGCTTCCCGGACCGCTTACTATACTTAATGTACCTCCGGCGGGAGTTGGATTTAGCAAAACAGGATCGCCAACGCAATATTTTGAACCAGGTCCACCTCCTGTTGAGATAGGCTGGATAACAGGATTTGACTCTGCACCGCAAATTTGTACAGCTGCAGTAGCAAAATTATAAGATTTTTCGTCACTGGTACCATTAGAACCATTACCCATACTTCCTCTTATTCTATGACCAACATAACCAAAATTAGTCTGACAGCTTTTAACTATCATTGATGTATGCCCTCCTGTTTCAACAGCAAGAATTTTATCTGCAACGGTTAGTCCGGCTGGAATTGACGGATTACTTGGATCTGAAGCAGTACCAAGCAAAAAGTTATTACTTTGTCCAAAAGCATATAAATTTTTATTGCTGTTAATCACGTTAACACTGCCATATAAATTATCATGCTCCTGTACGCTGAACCATTTAATATCATCCATATTCTCCATAAGTGGGCCCGTAACAGATGTATATCGGGGCTGAACCCATCCTAATCTATCAATAGTTGTCCAGTCTCCCAATTGTCTGTTTGTATTTTCACCTACAGCATACATGTTACCGTCGGTCGCTAAAATATAATAAGATCTTTCGGTACCGCTTCCAGATGAACCAATCATTTTTGGTGTTCCACCAGGCAGTGCCATTTGTATAGCTCTTGTCTGGCTCGGAATTATAGCTGTATTATCTCCTAATAATACATTCACTCCCCATACATAGACTGTACCATCTGATTTTAAAGCCATAAGTCCGTCATAATTTCCTCTACAGACTACTACATCACTTAAAAATGGATTACCTGTCTCATTAGTTGTAACTTTATACCAGGTGGTTGCATTTCCTGCTCCCCCATTACCTCGAACACTTGCGGTTTGTGAAATTACCCAAACATCTCCACTACAGGTCGTAATGGCTAATGTCTTGTAGGTTGCAAACAGCATTTTAACATCTCCGGGAGTTACTCCTGTTGGTAAACCATTTGCATTTCCACCAATAGTAATTTTTTGAAAAGCAGTTCCTGAAGTAATTGACCCGTCAAGAACAATTCCTTCTTTTGACCATGCATACAAACCATCTGTAGCTAAAACAATACCCTGAACATTATTCGCAGAAATACTTCCTAATCCGACCTTTAAAGGCGTTGCAGTTGTTAAAGCAGGAAAATTTGCTACATTTATTGTTAGTGGCGAAAGTACATCTGCAAGTCCATCATTTCCAATATCTTCTCCCCATACCTGAAAAGAACCATCTGAAGTTCTTACTACTGTTGTATGAAAACTAGAAACAAAATTATCATACTCTATAGTGGCTGCATTGTTATTTGAATCGCTTCCAAAATTCGATAAATCAGTATTTGAGCATCCAACAATGGGCGTCGAACACTGGGCATTGGAAACCTGATTGAATATAAACAACAAAAAAAACAAGAAGATTGTTTTTTTGAAATTCAATATTTTATTTAGTGTAAAGTAGTTTTTTATCATAAGTTATCTTATTATTTTATTTTCTCAGAAAGATTGTAAGTCTGCACCTGATTATTGAAATCATAGAAATCAAACATCAGATAAGCTTCTTTGTCTGCTTTTCCTGAAATTTTATATTTCAATAATTGAATTTTGTTATTTAAGACAATCTCAGTATTCACAGGTTTAGCTGCCAAAGCAACCCCAATACCGTTAACTGACAGTCCCGGCGCCGGTAATTTTGTGATCGAATTATCTTTTGATATAACTTTTGCGGGAACAGTAATTATTAAATCTGAATAGTTTCTGCCTTTTTGCAATTTCTCAGAAAACTGAATTTTAGAAAAATCGAAAACCAATTTAACAGGCTGCACTTTCACAAGTACTTTTTCGGGCATTGCCGGATGATTGCATTCATCTGGATTATGCTTTCTGTTTTCCGTAAAATTTATTTCATAATCTCCGGCCTGCTGGAATACATAATCGTTAATTTCATTACCCTGTAAAGAAACATTAATGTTGTTTTGAGAATTTGTAATCTTCCAAGATACATCTGAATCAAAATGTCCAAAATTCATTTTTTCATCAAATGAAATCACTGCATAAAATTGTTTGATTTCACCATTGATTTGGTTTTGAGCCTGAGATTGATGTATAAATAAGATTAAAAATAAAGAACAGACTAACTGTTTTCTAAGGTTGGAACAGATGTATTTCCAATAAATATTTCTGATCATAAGTGAAAATTTAGTTTAAAATAGCTTTATAGAATATGGCTGCGAAACTAAATTATTTGACCACCGAAAATTACCTTAAACCTTTACCAATTACGTAAAAAGAAAAACATCTATCATTCAAAAAACCTATAAACAACTAAAATACAGAACTTTACAAAAATAGTGTTATTTACACTTTTCATAGCTAATTCTTAATATCTGTATATAAGTTGCTCGTACAACTGTTATATTATGGATAAACCTCAAGAAAGAATCGTCCTAAAACGCGAGACAAGATGTATAAAATATATTTGTACGCCATCCTGATACAATAATATCTAAATTGAGATCAGGCAGGTACAAAGAGAAAATGATATTTTAATGCAACATTTTTTTAATTTTGCAAGTAAGATAACGAAGTTTAAAATGATGATGTAAAATGTTAATCCTTTTAGATTTTCAAAATAATTTGTATGCTGCTATTTTCTAACTTAACAATATAATATTGTTAGAATGCATATAAAATAGTGTTATAAAGAAAATAATTGCTTATCTTAAAATTTAAAATATCCACCTAGAAATCTATTATACTTTAATTTCCATACTTATTTATATGCACCTAAAATCTTTTCTCCTACTGCTATTAATTGCTGTTTCTTCCTATACAGGTTTTTCTCAATCAAAATACGATAGTGTTTTTTCTGAAACAGCACAAGTCCTTCTAAGTTCAAATCCAAAAAAAGCACTAAAAAATACCGATTATCTCTATAAAATATCAAGTAATAATGCAGAAAGAATTAAAGCCTGCATGCTTAGAGCAACACTTTTACGTCAATACGGTTTACGTAATGAAGCTATTTTATCCTTAAAACGTGCAGACAGTATAGTCACAATTGATAAAAATTACAATCTGCAGGCAAGAATAAATGGCTTTTTGTCAACGCTTTACCGTGAGAATGAAATTTATAGCCTTGGGAAAATTCATTTACAAAAAGCATTGGCTGTGAGTAAAAAAATAGAGGATAAAAATGAGATGTATAAATTTCAGGGAAATTTATCTCAGGAAATAGCCTACTATGAAATGTATGATAAAAAATACGCCAAGGCAATTGAACATCTTAAAAATGGAAATCAGTTATTTGAAAAGGCCAGTTCCAGTATTGACGAAAATTTTCAGTTTGCAGTGAATGACGAACTTATCGCAAAAAATTATCTTTCATTGCAAAAGATTGATTCTGCTATGATATTCTTTCAAAAAGCAATGACAGAACTTAATGCATCGCAGTCTTCTAACAGTCCGCTAAAAGGTTTTCTATATAATGGTCTTGCAAATGTTTATTACTCCAAGGCTGATTATAAAAATGCAATTTCAAATTATCAGAAAGCAGAACAAATTGCTAATGAATCAAATTTCTTCGCTTTAAAACAGGAAGTATACAGCTCTCTTTTGGAATTTTATAAAAAGACCGATAATAAAAAATACATTCTTTATAATGAAAAAAATCTGGAGCTACATAAAAATGAAGAGCATAGCCGAAAAATTATTGCAGATGATTTAATCAAATCACTCCGCAAAAAGCAAGTAGAAAACAAATCAGAATATCAAAAGACTACTTTAATAATTATAGGTATTTCCATTTTTATCATTATCCTCATCGTTTGCTTTAATTATTACAGAAGACAGCAGGACTATAAAAAATTCAAAAGTTTTATCAATAAAAGCCAGGAAATTCCAGAGGTTCAGATTGAAGAAAAACCAAAAAAGGAAATTGCCAGGGAATATATGTCAGAGGCTACTGAAAATACTATTCTGGAAAGTATAAAAGAATTTGAAAAATCACATTTTTATTTGAATAAAGATTTATCACTAAATTCTGTTGCGGCAGACCTTAATATCAATCATAGGTATTTGTCTTATGTTATAAATAAACATAAATCAAAAGATTTTGCCGGTTACATCAATGAGTTAAGAATTAATTATATAGTTGATCGTTTGAAAAATGACAGCAACTATTTAAAATATAAGATCAGTTATCTTGCAGATCAATCAGGGTTTTCATCACATAGCAGATTTACAATAACTTTTAAAAAAATCACAGGAGTTTCACCTTTAGACTTTATTACCTATTTGCAAAAGGAAAATTCTAAAAAATAAGCATTGTTTAATTCTGAAGATAATTTTTCTGTAGAAGTTAAAAAAGAAAAAGCCTTTAAATACAATATTTAAAGGCTTTTTTAAAATTTAAAACTCTATTATATTTTAAATCCTCCGGAAACTTCTATTCGTTGTGCGTTAATCCATTTGGAATCATCAGAACAAAGGAATGCTACCACACTTCCAATATCATCCGGCAAACCAACTCTTCCTAAAACTGTTTCTGAAGCTAAGTACGTATTCAAATCTGAAACATCACGAACAGCACCGCCTCCAAAATCTGTTTCAATGGCGCCTGGAGCAACAGAATTGACTCTTATTTTTCTGCTTCCCAATTCTAAAGCCTGATATCTTGATAATGAATAGACTGCCGCTTTCATTGCGCCATAAGCGGAATATCCTGCAAAAGAAAATCTTGCCAAACCAGAAGACGTGTTCACGACACTGCTTCCGTCATTTAATAATGGCAGCAATTTTTGTGTTAAGAAAAAAGGTCCTTTAAAATGGATATTTGTCATTGCATCCAAAGTTTCTTCTGTTGTGGTTTCAAAACTTTCATTGATTCCGATGCCTGCGTTGTTTACCAATGCATCCAATTTTGCCGAAGAAAATTGAGTTTCTAAAACATCTTTTACTTCAATTACAAATTGGTCAAAACCTGCCGTTGTTGAAATATCCAAAGACAAAGCAAACGCTTTTTTTCCTAGAGCTTCAATTTCTTTTACCACTTGGTCTGCAAATTCTTTTTTGGTTTGATAAGTAAGGATGATATCAAATCCTTTTTTCGCTAATTGCAAAGCCGAATCTTTTCCAAGTCCACGGCTTGCTCCTGTAACTAATGCAATTTTATTTTGATTATTTGACATTCTTATTGTTTTTATATTTGTTAGTATTTTAAAAATTAATCATTACAGAGTCCAGCCCATATAATTTCACTTATACCGCCAAGATCTATTTCTTTATAACTTATGAGATATGTTGTTAATTTAGCCTGCTTCCTCTAAATTCATTTGGTGTGCTGCCTACTTCTTTTTTAAACAGACGTGAAAAATAAGTTGTATTTTCAAAACCAAGTAAGTGCGAAATTTCAGAAATATTCAATTCCCCTTCGGTCAATAAGTTTTTTGCCTCACCAATCAAAAAAAGATGAATAAGCTCTAAAGCCGTCTTTCCTGTTTCTTGTTTGAGCAAATCGGTTAAATAGCGCGAAGATATATTTAGCTTCTCTGACATAAGGGATACGGTTGGCAATCCAATGTTTTTTGTTTTTCTTTCTTCAAAATTAGCAGCCAGCAGTGCATTAAACTTTGTGACTGTAGAACCGGTTAGTTGTTTACGGTTAATAAACTGTCTTTTATAAAAACGCTGTGCATATTTAAGCATAGAATCCAGATGACTTACAATAATAGCTTTGCTTAGTTCGTCAGTATTATTATGGTATTCTTTTTCAATGCTGAAATACAAATTCCAGATAATATCTTCTTCTGCAGGTGAAAGATGCAATGCCTCATTGACCTCATAATCAAAATAACCATATTTCCTGATTTCGTTGTAAAGCATTGTTCCCGGTAAAAAATCTTCATGAATAATAATCAGGAATCCCTTTTCCTCTAGTTCCACATTTTTAAAAACCACTTTCTGCTGAGGCTTTACAAACGACATTGAACCAAGGTCATGGTCATATTTTGTTTTTCCATACAACATACTGCCGGATTTCAATTTTTTAAATCCGATGATATAAAATTCTGAAGAAAATTCGAGAATATTACTACCGTTGCATGTACCACGTTCACCGTAAGCCACACTAAAAAGCGGATTTTCCGGAGGTTTTACACCAAGAGCTTCATGCAGATCGCTAATTTTTTTGAAATGTCTCATTGTTCTCAATTAAAAAAAGAATCGGGTTATTTAGATTCGGGTAGGTGTGTTTTACCAATAATAAGCAGTTTTTCACAATAGTAACCTTGGCAGATTTTCTGAATCCAGAAAACTAAGCATTAGAACCAATAGATTTGATGGAAATTCTGTTGTAAGTTGGGTTAATGTTTCAGCGTTGTGAACAGCTGCAACTACATTATCCCGACATTGTAAAAATGCTTCTGTCCAATCCTCCCGAATCCGCGGGATGCACCTGTTATAAAAATTGTTTTTGCCATTATTTTATCTTTAATATTATAATGACAAAGTTCTGCTAATCAGTAATAGCTATTGTGATACAAAAGTAGGCAATAATGAAACGTTTTTACGAAATTCTGTCAGGGTTCGAACTCGAAACTTGTAACAGATATCAAAACAATTTCCTTGATATTCATTAGATTGCAATTGTAAATTGACTTACCAAGATTGTTTAAAATAGATCTTTCCTGGTCAAAAAGGGAAGATCTATTTATAATCGTTTTTTTTTTAAACAGACTTAGGATTTTTTTGAAACAATCCTCTATTATATTCCACTATATCCTGATGAGATGGATAAGATGGCAGCGAAGAAAGATCAGCAATAGCTTTATCTCTTAACAAAGGTGCTTCCTCTTTTACGGCATTAGAAAGTGCCTGTTTTAATTCTTCTGCAGTAAGTTCCGTGCAGTATGCAGGTGTTCCGGGCTGATGTCTCCAGGATTCAGAAAGATTACCAGAGTCAACTGCATCAAAACCGGCATCATTAATTAATCCTTCAATTATTTTTTTTGCTTTTAAATCATCACCTGCAACAGCCATCGCTATTCTGTCTTTAGCACCAGGTTCTTTTCCTCCGTTTGCTAATGTTTCTGCCAATAAATTGTTGAAGGCTTTGATTACTGGTCTTCCTAGTTGCTCAGATACCCAAACACTTTCTACTTTTCCGTTTTTGATCTCTTCAATATCGGCATCACGAAAAGGATAATAATTTGATGTATCAACCACAATTACATTTTCGGGAACGTTTGCTAATAAATCTTTAGGCAAAGTTGGGATTGCTACTGTTGGCACTGATAAAATGATGACATCTACATTTTTTACAACATCTTTAATCGTTGCAGCTACAACACCTAATTCTCCAGCAAGAGCGTTTAATTTATCAGCATCTCCTGAATTAGTAATTTTCACGTTGTGCTCCGCTGCTGCCATTTTTTTTGCGATTGTACCGCCGATTGCGCCGGTACCTATTATTCCTATTTTCATTTTATGTAAATTTTAGTTGTTATAATTTGCAATTCATAATTTGCAAATTTTGAAGAGATTATGTTGCAAAATTAACTCAAAATTACTTTCCTTTGTATAGTCCTTTCCCAAAGGAAAGCGAAATAAATAATTGTATGATGTCAAAAAAGAAACCTTATTGTGAATGCCTAAATACCGTCAAGCCAGTGCGTGACACATTGGAAGTAATAAATGGAAAGTGGAAATTATCCATCATTATTTCTGTAGGTGTAGGTAACAGCCGATTTACAGAAATTCAAGAGAGCATTCCTGGTTTGACCCCAAAAGTGCTTTCTAAAGAACTTAAGGAACTTGAGCAACACCAACTTATTAAAAGAGTTATAACAAACGATTATCCCGTCAAAATATCGTATTGTCTGGAACCTTATGCAGATACATTAACACCAATTATCTACGCTATGAAAGATTGGGGATTAAACCACAAAAAGAAAATTTTTCAGGAAGTTAATCCTGTATAAGTTTAAATAGCAGATAATATTTTTCTTTTTAAAAGTTCCGCATCGGCACTAATTAAACCTTTTTTACATTTTAAGCATTATTTACATCTTCAAGTTTATTGATACAAATTTGAAGGTCTTTTTAGACACTTAAATATTTATTTCTACGAAAATACTCCCTTTCTCCCGCTTATTCTTTTATAAGCACACTTATTACTTGGCACCAAAATCAGGCTGCACAATCAGAATTATGGTACTATTTTTTGTAAATTATTTTTTTTTTGAAGTAATAAAATACTTAACTAAAACGTTATAAAACAATACGTTAAGTTAATTTATTTTTGAATTATTTCCCTTTTGAATTAAAAAAAATAAAAAAATCCATGACCGCTATTAATGCCGTAATCCTATCACATGAAAAAGAAACTCTGATGATTTTAAAGAAATTTGCAGAAGAGAACTATATGATTGTGCAAATAATTGGGGCTGCACCATGTATAAAGGATGGCATTGTATTGATTAAATCAAAGAAACCGGATGCTGTTTTTTTGAATATTGAACTTGAAGACGATTCTTTTTTTGAAATGCTCGAACAATTAGAATTCAGCATTCCAAAACTCGTATTTATTTCCACACACAAAGAGTATGCTATAAAAGCTTTTAAACATAATGCAGTTGACTTTTTATTAAAACCAATTGACTTTAATTCCATCATAATAGCGATATATAAAGTTATTAAAAGAATAGAAATGGAGCGCGCTTTTCAAAATCAAAAAATCAACAACATTACTACTTTAAACCCGGTAAATCAAACAAATGACTATGTCGCAGTTGCATCTTTAGAAAAAATAGAACTTATACCTATGACCGAAATTATTTTTTGCAAAGCAGATGGAAAATATACTGTTTTTGTCCTTTCTAATGGAAATAAAATAATGTCAAGCAGAAACCTCGGGGAATACAGTTCAATTCTCGACAACAGTTATTTTTTTAGAATCCATAATTCTTACATTATTAATCTGCGGCATATCTCGAAAATTTTAAAGAAAGACGGGTATTTCTGTGAACTTTCCAATGGAGCAATTTTGCCGGTTGCCAAAAGAAGACAAGATGATTTTAACAAATTTATAAAACTTAAGGAATAACAAATAACTCATTAGTTTTAAGTTAATTCCAACGAAGACCAACATACCAGATAATAGAATGAAAAGCAATCTGCCAAAAGAAAAAAATGATAATAATATGTGTGGTTTTAACGAACCACTACATGAACTTGGTAAAATTTTGGACTTTTCAATGGATCTGATTTGTTCTTGTGATAACGAAGGAAAGTTTGTCTGGGTAAATAAAGCCTCAGAGCGTATTTTATGTTACCAATCTGAAGAATTAATTGGCAAAAAATACACTGACTTCGTATCTCATGAGGATAATGATAATGGAATAAATGAAGATTTTGATTTTAAAAGCGGATCGCATGTACCTATTATATTTGAAAAAAAGTTTTTAGACAAAAACGGAAATATTGTTTATTTGCAATGGTCGGCGGTATGGGATGATGCAAAAAATTTATGCTACTGCATAGGCAGGGATATTACGGAGAGAAAAAATATAGAAAAAGCTTTTGAAATTGAGCGATTACGATTCTATAATTTATATTCGCAGGCACCTTCCTGTATAGGAATTTTAAAAGGACCAAACCATGTCTATGAATTGGCAAATGAGCTTTATTTGCAATTAATTGATAAAAGAGATATCATTGGTAAGACGGTAAAAGAAGTTTTACCGGAACTTGAAACGCAAGGATTTTTTGAAATATTGGATACTGTCTATCAAACAGGTGAAACCTTTACTGCCAATGAAATGCTCGTAAAACTTGATCGAGATGGTGACGGAAAACTAATAGATGTCTATTTAAATTTTATTTATCAGGCACATAAGGATGCCAATAATAATATTGACGGTATTCTTTTTTTTGGAAATGATGTAACAGAGCAGGTTTTATCACGGAAAAAAATTGAAGAAAGTGAAAAAATGTATCGGGATCTAATCCATAAATTACCTGTTGCAACGTACTCTTGTGATGTTGATGGTCGAATAGTGCTCTATAATAAGGCTGCAGTTGCCTTATGGGGAAGAGAGCCTGAATTAGGAAAAGATTTGTGGCATCATTCCTGGAATATTAACGATGATAAAAAAAGCTCAGCGACGCTCAATTTATGTTCGATGGCTAAAGCCCTAAAAGAAGGTGACCCTATCTTTAAAGAGGAAATAATCATCAAGCGCCCTGATGGAGATAAGCGTTGGGTCTTGCCGTACCCCGTTCCTTTTCGTGATACTGAAGGTCAGATAACCGGAGCTGTTATTGTATTAGCTGATATTACGGAAATGAAACAGGCAGAAAAAAAACTGCGAAAAAGCGAAAAAAAATACAGGTACTTATTCGATAACAATCCAATGCCGATGTGGGTCATCGATTTAGTAACTTTTAAATTTCTCGACGTCAATAAAATGGCTATTATGAAATACGGATATAGCCGGGAAGAATTTCTTGCCATGACTGCTTTGGACATAAGACCAAACGATGAGAAAATTAGTTTTATAAAATCCAACGATATTTCGAAAATTAACGAGTCAAATTATAACAGGGGAAAATGGAATCATTTAAAGAAAGATGGAACTATTTTTACAGTTGAAATCATTGCACATGATATTATGTATGAGGGAACTCCTGCAAGATTAATTCTTTCCAATGACATTACAGATCGTACAAAAGCAGAAATAAACCTGGAAAAAAGAAATAGAGAACTCATCAAAACCAATTCAGAACTGGATCGATTTGTATACAGTGTATCCCACGATTTACGTTCGCCTCTGACTTCGATTCTTGGTCTTGTCAATTTTATTGAAACAGAAAGCCAGGAAACCGATACGCTTAAACATGCCAAATTGATTCGAAGCAGTATTAATCGTCTGGATGAATTTATTAAAAACATTTTAAATTATTCGCGAAACAACCGTACAGGACTTGAAGTACAACAGATTCCGCTAAATGAAATGGTGCTTGACATACTAGAATCACTTCAATGCATGAAAAATGCAAAAGGAATTCGTTATGAAGTTCAGATCAATGAACAGCAGCTTTTTTATACAGACAGGCTTCGCTTGGGTACCATTCTGAAAAATCTTATTTCTAATGCAATAAAATACCATAAAAAAGAGGAAACGGACAGATTTGTAAAAATAATTGGATATTCAGATCAGGAGAATCTGCATTTATCCATAATTGATAACGGAATCGGAATTGCTCCTGCATATCATCAAAAAATATTTGACATGTTTTTTCGACTCTCAGGCAAAGATGGCTCCGGTATAGGGTTATATATTGTAAAAGATGCCGTAGAAATGTTGCAGGGAACTATAGAAGTTCAGTCAGAGAAAGGGGCTGGAACCACATTTAATATCACACTAAAAAATTTGAAACCATGATGAAAGAACCAGACCCAAAGTTTGAAACTGTTATGATTATTGATGATAATCTGGTAGATTTATATATCATATCACGTATGATCACTAAAAATAATTTTGGCAAAAATGTTTTACATTACACGGAGGCAGAAGAAGCCATGAAATATCTGCAAGAGAATCAGGACAATGTTTCTAAGTTACCGCAAATAATTTTTGTAGATATCTATATGCCTCTAATGTCGGGATTTGAATTTCTGGAAGTATATGATACATTATCCGATGCATTAAAAAATCATTGTAAAACTTATGTTATATCATCAACAATCGATAACGAAGATATAGCCCGATCAAGCCGAAATAAAAATGTGGTTTGTTTTCATGTTAAACCGATTACTAAAGAATTTCTTGACCGGATTATTTAAGAATATTACTTTAAACTAAATATTAGAATTGACTATATCAACATTACAGGGTAATTTGGTAATGCTTTGCAGTTATTTAATTTGACTTTTTAACTGTAGTTTAAAAGTAAGCCATATTCTTCAAAATGCATTCAATTGCGCCTTGGCAACAAACTGCTAACATTCTTCCCACTACATTTTTTATTCTCAAAATCCATCCTGAGAATTTAGATACTATTTGCTTTTAATCCTTTTTACATAAATCATAGATATTATAAGTTTAATTAACCACTTCTTTTTAGAGTTTGGAGCTTTTTTCATCTAAACTGTGTTATAGCTTGGTGTTCCGTATGTTTTTTTGTAATAATCGTCTCATAATTATAAACGGTTATACTTTATAGATGCCAATTATTACTTCTCCCTTTTAATTCAAAATTCATTTTTTTTTATTTGTGCCCAACATACTGAAAAATAAGATCTTGAAATAAAGAATCTTACAAGATGATTTACGAATACTTTACTTAACCAATTACTTTACTATAATGAAAAAAACCCTTTTCTATTTATTTATTTTTATACCAATAATAGCGCTATCAGCCAATCCTCCTCCACCCGGTTTACCCGATGAACCAGTCGCAGCACCAATAAACTCAATGATCTTTTTACTATTCACAGCTGGTATTGCATTTGGTGGCTATACTATTTTTAAAAAGAAATAAGATGGACAGTTAAAATTCAAAACAATCTAAACTTTACTAATTAACCCAAAAGAAGTATGAAAAAAACTTTACTATTACTCTCTATTTTATTTTCTTTTAAAGGTTTTTCTCAAATATATGTTGGTGCCAATACACCTCTCTATGTTAAGAGTCAGGTACTCTATGTAGGTCAGAATATAAATCTGGCCGCTAATTCTAATCTTTATCTGAGAAACAATTCTCAGTTGGTTCAGGGAACAACAGGTACTTCTCAAAATACAGGAACAGGAATTGTATCGGTTTATCAGGAAGGAACCTCTGACAACTTTGATTATAATTACTGGTGTTCTCCTGTTGGAAATACTGCAGCTTCTACAGGAAATAATAACTTTGGAATTACATTATTACATCAGCCTACGACTGCAATTGCTTCTACTCCTGCAACTATACTGCCTATTGGGAGTTATAATGGCACTGCTAATCCGTTGCGTATAGCATCACATTGGGTTTATAAATTAACTAACGCCAACAATTATTCACAATGGGTACAAGTTGGAACCTCAGCTACGATTGCTCCCGGTGAAGGATTTACAATGAAAGGAACCAGCGGTTCTGACAGTACAGATCCGGAAGGAAGCGGTATTGTAAACAATCCCGGTACAGGCGCTCAAAGATATGATTTTAGAGGAAAACCAAATGACGGAAATATTACTGTTACAGTAGGCTCTAATGATGCGGCAACCTTAACAGGAAACCCTTATCCTTCTGCATTACATTTAAATGCTTTTCTTTTGGACCCGACAAATACTGCTGCTACGGGAATAGCCTATTTTTGGCAACAGGACAAAAGTGTGAATTCGCATAATCTCTCTGCCTACAGAGGAGGATATGCCGCGTATGCTCCAATTAGCCTGGCTTCAAACGGAATCTATACCGCAGCAACCTTTAAATCCTATAACAGCGACGGAACTGTAAATAATAATCCTCCAACTGGCACCAGTCCGGCTGTAGCAAGAAAATATCTTCCAATTGGTCAGGGTTTTTTGATAAATGGAGTTTCCAACGGAGTTGTTACATTTAGAAATTCGCATCGTATTTTTTACGCGGAAGGCAACAGTTTATCTCAATTTGAAAAACAAGTAAAAAAACTGGCTGCTAAAACAAATACTAATAATGGAGACAATACTTATATTCCTCCTCCACCTCCGCTTATGCCCTATTTTAAGCTGAACACTATAATAAACAATGAGTTTACAAGACAGCTTGCATTAGTTTTTGTTTCTGAAGCAACAGATGGCGTTGATAGAGGTATTGACGCCAAAAATATGGATGAAGATCTTCCTAATGACATTTCTTTCTGGATAGAAAATGGAAATTACGTAATTCAGGGACTTAAATTCGATTTATCTAAAAAAATTCCGCTTTGTGCAAAAGCGGCAGCAACTACCAAATTTAAATTTTATATCTCTGAAACTGTAGATATTGATAGTGAACAGCCCATTTATATATACGATGCACTTGATATGTCTTATCATAATATTAGAAATACTCCCTATGAAGCTGTAGTTGCACCCGGAAAATTTACAGAACGATTTAAAATAAGTTTTACTAATGGAACACTGGGAACAAGTGATGTTATCAAAAGTAACTTTCTTATTAGCCAGGACAATAAAAACCAGGTTTTAAAAGCAATGAATCCAAATAATGAGATCATGAAATCATTTGTGCTTTATGATATTCTTGGAAGAGCTGTGATTTCAAATCATAATTTAGGCGCTGAGCAGCACTTTAGTTTTTCGACTTCGGGATTGAGTTCCGGAGTGTATATCGCAACATTCTTAACGGCTGACGGTGCAAAAATTACTCAAAAAATTATTATTTCTAATTCTGGCAGTTAAATATAATTCATCAAAATTTTTACATACAATTTTAAAAATCTTCAATTAATACGAAACTATGATAATGACATCTACTCAAACAAATAATAAGATCATTCTATTAGTATTTTTTCTCTTTATAACCATTATTGGAAATGCTCAAATTGGTATCGGAACAGTGACACCAAACGCAAGTTCTGTGTTAGATATTTCTTCTGTAACTCAGGGAATGCTTGCGCCCCGCATGACAACTGCGCAGCGAACTGCAATAGCAAGCCCTGCCGAAAGCTTATTGGTTTATGATACAGACCTGAAATCATTTTATTATTATAGTGCAGCATCTTGGATTGCAATTAACAGCGGCGGGTCAAGGTTAAACTTTAAACGCATAAAATCGACCGATAATTTGGCAACTGTACTTGCAGCAGAATTAGCTGCCGGAGGTGGCGCCAAATATATACTGAACAGCAGTACATTATATGAAATAAATGGTACGGTAGTTTTTAATTTTCCAATTGATTTAAATGATGCCTATATACAGGGTTTGGATGCAAATGAAGACATTATTACTAAAACATCCGGAACTCTTTTTGACGGCAATAAAGGGGGAAGCATTAGAAATGTGACTATCCTGGCACCAAATACTACTGTATTTAATTTAAATGCTGCGTCATCAACCTCTTCCTTTCTACTTAGAGATACGATAATTGCAAACGCTGCAAGTGTGGGTACTATAGGAGGTTATGGATTAGTTTTCATGAGTATTGTTAATTATTCTGGAAATTTAAATGGTATTACTTACACGAATATAGGTCAGTTGCTATTGAGTAATCAGGCATGGTTTGTTAATAATGGCGGTACGTACGAAAAATTTACCGGAACATTTACCCTGATAGAAAAACAGGGCGGTTTCTCTTTTGTTGGCCCCGGAGCATACGGTCTGGATGTTTCTACAGCTGGTCTTACTATTACTGGCGATGCTGTTTTAGAATCTGTTGTTTATACTGGCGCAACTCCGGCTAATTTTGTAAAACCATATGCACCGGCATCAACCTATACTGGCTATAACTTTAGTAATGCATGGACAGTTCGGGCGGCAGGAATTCCTAATGAAGCTGATACCTATGCAACCGGAGATTTTTCTATGGATGCTGAAATTGGAGGAGCTATACCAATTAACTTAAGTGCTGCTACTCCGAGCAACATCTTAAGGATTTATTCAGCATCAATTCCAACTACTTCCAGCAACTTATTTCGATTTTCAGCTGATGGTACTTACAACAGATTAAGATATGTTGGTAAGAAAAAGAGAATCTTTCAAATATCAGGATCTGTCAACTTTCAGGTTCCATCAGCAGGAACTTACATTGTTCATTTGTATAAAAACGGCGTGGCAGTGCCTCAGTTTAAATTTTATGGCCGCGGAACTGCGGCAAATGATATTGTCGTAGCGCCTCTTGATGCCTCCATAGAATTAAATGCTAATGATTATATTGATTTTTATTTGCAAAGATACAGTGGAAATGACGGGGCTGATGTGCTTGTTTCAAACATGACAGTAATCGTTAAATAATTACACAATTTAACTCATTAAAATTTTTTAGTTAATATAAAATTGAAGATTACGTTTATTATGAATGCCCGCCTTGTATGTAAATATTTGGCGGGTTTTTCATTTAAAGACATTGCGACTTGATAATTATCGTCATATTTATAAATAAAATATCCAAAAGAACCTAATATTGTAATTCTGAAACATTCTTTTATATTTACGTAACAAAATGATGAAAACTTATAACTAGTTTCGTCAGAAATCTAAACCACCAATACTGATGTACGACAACCTAATGCTTTTGAAAAACATTGTGGATAATACCCCTTTGCCAATAGCTGTTTACACAGGAAATGAACTTAAAATAGAATTGGCTAATCCTGCCATGATTAAGGCATGGGGAAAAGGGACCGAGGTAATTGGTAAAAAATATCTTGAGGTCGTTCCCGAAATCGAAAACCAGCAGATTTTTGACCAGGCATTAAGGGTGTTTCAAACGGGAATTCCGTTTCATGCCAAAAACAAAAAAGTAGAGTTGGTAATCGACGACGTATTAAAAACATTTTATTTCAACTATAGTTTTATTCCTCTTTTTGATAATGAGAAAAAAATCTATGGCATAATGAATACAGGCGCAGATGTATCTGATCTTTACGAAGCACATAAAAAAATTCAAAGTTCAGATGAACGGCTCAGAATGGCTATTGAATCTTCTGGAATGGGAACTTATGAAATAGACCTTTCTACAAAAAAGATCAATACTAATGGAAATTTCAATACAATATGGTCCATTGACAAGGAAATTCCGAATGAGCAACTCATAGCAAAACTGCATCCAGAAGATCAGCTTCTTCGCGAAAAAGCACACCAGGAGGCACATATCACCGGAAAAATAAATTACGAAGCAAGAATTATAAATCAGGATCAGACCGTTAAGTGGATAAAGGTTAACGGTAAATTAATTAATGATCAGAACGGTATTCCAATTACTATTATTGGAATTGTTCAGGATATTGACCAGCAAAGACAATTTGAGCAGGAGTTAAAAAAACAAGTGGATGAAAGCACTCAGGAACTTAGAAGATCTAATGAAGATCTTATGCATTTTGCCAATATTGTAAGCCATGACCTTAAAGAACCTGTTCGAAAAATCAAAACTTTCATCAGTCTTTTAAGGAATAACTCCAGTGCCTATTTTAATGATATATCAAACAAGTATCTTACTAAGGTAGATCAGTCTGCTCAAAGAATGCAGACAATAATAGAAGGAATACTCGCGTATTCTACTCTGGATAAAAAAACTCAGTCTATAGAAAACATAAATCTTGATGAAGTAATTGAAAACATAAAAGTTGATCTTGAGCTCATCATAAAGGAAAAAGGCGCCATACTAATCAAAAGCGAGCTTCCTGAGATAGAAGGGGCTACAATTTTAATTCAGCAGCTGTTCTATAATTTGATACACAATGCCTTAAAATTTTCAAAAGCAGACCAACCGCCCAGAGTTACCATATCATCTCTTATTATAAACAAAGACCAAAGGGAGTTTGTTCAAATAAACATTAAGGACAATGGAATTGGGCTTGATTCAAGTCATTACGAAAGAATATTTAATGCTTTTGAAAGGCTGCATTCTAAAGATGAATATGAAGGAAACGGTCTTGGGCTGTCACTTTGCAAAAAAATTGTACTAAGACATGGCGGCACCATTACTGCTACAGGCGAAAAAGATAATGGGGCTGAATTTATAGTAACTCTGCCTTTAAAACAGACAGCAAATAGTATCTAGTCTTTTTCAGCAATTATATCAAACAAGATATTATTGATATATTCTTCATTATTATTTTACCTCAACAATCATTTCTACCTCTATTGCCATATTCTGTGGCAGTGTAAATACACCTACTGAAGTACGGGCATGTTTTCCCTGCTCGCCAAAAACTTCAATTAATAAATCTGAAAAACCATTCATAACTTTAGATTGCTCCGTAAAAGAATCAACAGTATGTACATAACCATTTACTTTGATTATCCTTTTTATTTTGTCCAGACTTCCAAAAGTCTGCTTAAGTATCGCCAGTTGATTTATAGCCGTTAACCTGGCGGCCTGATACCCTTCGTTGGTAGTTAAGTCCTGTCCTAATTTGCCGGTAATATATTTACCATCTGCTTTAAGCGGTCCTCTTCCCGAAAGGAAAACAAGATTTCCAACTCTTACCATATCCTGATAACTTCCTAACGATTCTGGTATTTGTGGCAACTCAATTCCCAACTGCTTTATTTTTTGCTCCGGAGTTTGTGCAAACAAATTAAAACTCAATAATACTAATACAAGGGCTGCTATATTTTTCATTGTTTCTTTTTATTTATTTTAAAAAAGAAAGCCATCTTTAAAAGACAGCTCCCTAATTTTGTTTTTATTTATTTTATGAATTTGATCAATTCGGCATTGAATTTTGAAAGTTCTTCAATAAACAAGGCATGACCGCTTTTCTCAAATGGAACCAAAGTTGAATTGGCAATTGATTTATGCATTTGCTCTGCTAATTCATAAGAACAGATTTTGTCTTGTGTTCCGTGAAGGATAAGAGTTGGTATTTTGATTTTTTTCAAATCTTCTCTTAAATCAGTATCACGAAGCGCTTTCATAGATTCTGCCATTGCATATGGAGAAGCCTGTGCCTGAATAGTTCCAAGCCATGCACCTTGTCCTGCAGATACGCTTGTTTCATTGGCCGGGAAAATTTTTCCGAAATTCTCAAACAATTGTGGTCTGTTAGTATTATTAAGGGCAATAAGTCCGTTTACATCTTCTTTTGTCCAAAAACCATAGTTAAAGTCGGCTCTTTTAGTCCATAACGGAGCTGCTGCACCAAACAAAGCCAGTTTTGAAACGTGGGCTGCATTGTATTTGGCTACATAATGAATCACTGTTGCGCCTCCCATAGAGAATCCACCGATGGTTGCTCCTTCAATTTTAAGCTTGTCCAGAATCACTTTGATATCATCTGCATAAACGTCGTAGTTATAAGTACCTCCCGGTTTGTCTGATAATCCAAAACCTCTTAAAGTAATTCCGATAACACGGTATCCTTTCTGGATAAGTTCTGCATATTGGTACTCGTACATGGCATCACTCAATGGCCATCCGTGAATTAGTACTACGGGTTTTCCTTCTCCTAAATCAGTAACATGCAATTTTACATTTTTTTCTACTTCAATATACTCTTCTCTTCCAAGGCTTGCCGGTTTTCTTTGGCTTTGAGAGAATGCAGTTGTTACTGCTAATAAAAAAATGGCGAAGCTTGTTGTTACGATTGTTTTTAAATTGGTTTTCATTTGTTTTGTGTTTTAATTGTTATTTTAAAATTTTGATTTTTTATTTCTGTCATTTCTTATTGACAGGACAAAATTGCGGCTTTCTTAATTATAAATCAAATTAATAATTTTTAGTATTTATAAATTTTACTTATAATTTATTTTTTCATTACCAGGACAGGTTTTCCTTTTTCTACTATATATGTTGCCAGTTCCGAAGCTTTTGCGTGGCTGTTATTTCTTGCAGAGTGCACTACGCCTGCCGGGATAAAAAGTACTTCTCCAGCCTTTAAAGTAACAGGAGACTGGCCTTCAACTTCATACTCTAGTACGCCATCAAGGACATAAATAACTTCCTCACCCGGGTGAGAGTGCTTTCCAAAAGCGGTATGAGCTTCAAAATCGATACGTGCCTGAACCGTTTCGTATCCTGGAACACTAAGATCATAACGTTGTAAATCAGTACGTTTTATTCCTGATTGCTGGGCAGAAGCAGTACTTGTAATAATTAATGCTAAAAAGCTAAGGGCAGAAACTGCGGTCGATGCAAAATTTAAAGTTTTCATGTTTTTAGTTTTATTTAATTTGTTGTTTTATTAATTTCCTTGTCAAAAGTACCAAGGCATTACCTGCATTGAAATGACAACATAGCCCGAATGGACAAACGGAGTAATGAAGTGGACAAAAGTGGAGTTATGAGTATTATGGAGTATAAAATCCTGTCGGGCTAGCTGTGATAAGACTCACCTTCTTTCCATATACCCATTATAGACAGAGAATCTGAAATATTTACAGTAGGATCACCTTTAACTAATAGTAAATCAGCTCTCATTCCTTCAGCAATTAATCCTCTGTCTGATAAATTAAATCTTTTGGAAGTTACTGATGTTGCAGATCTTAATGCCTCAATTGGGGTTAATCCGGCTTCTACCAAAAGCTGCATTTCATGATGAACGCTCACGCCGTGTGCAAGACCGCCTAAATGGGGCATTGGTACTGATACATCTGTTCCAACAAGTATATCTACGCCTGCATAGCGTAAATCCTTCACGTTATTAAAGTTATCTTCCATATTGCCTTCCGGAAAAGTATTGAAACAAGAACACATTGTCATTTTCCAGTCTTCATTCAATTTATTTTCAACTCTTTCATCATGGGCAACATGACAGGCAGAATTCCCTATAATTGATGAATTCAATACCAGACAAGGCGTTACAAAAATTTCCTTACTGGCAATAGATTCGATAAGATCTTGTGTCCAATCGGGTCTGTCAATAAATAAATGCGCCAGGCCATCTACACCAATTGCGACAGCTGTTTTCGCTGCTTCGGCTGTTAAAACATGCGCTATTGCAATTTTACCTAATTTATGAGCTTCGTCTACTGCCGCTTTTAATATGTGAGTTTCAATAACAGGCAAACCCGGTGCATTCATTACGGTTCCTTCCTCAATCATTATTTTGAAATAATCTGCACCATTATTTACCTGACGATTCACAAAATCTATCGCTCCTTCAAGTGAAGTAACATCGGGACCTAATTCCTCTTCTTCTTTCTGAGCCTGGTGCGCAGCTATAAATATGGCTTTTTCTTCTTCGCTCATTTTCTCCATTTCTTTTAACACAAACTCAGGAATTCCATTTCCTTTTGGAATCAGCTCGTCAGGATGACCGCCGGGAGCTGTCAGACCCATTCCCGCAGAACGAACATCAGCAGCACCGGTAATTCCTTTTAATTGCGTATCACGTCCTTTTTTGGTAAAACCTCCCATCATTTCTAACTCGGTGGTTATACCAAATTTTAATGCATCTTTTAAAAATTCAACTGATGTATGAACATGGGCATCTATTAAACCTGGCAAAAGGGTACATCCCGTTCCATCTATCACCTCATCTATATTCTGTGGCAATTCATCAGAAACGGAAACAATTACACCGTCTATAAAAACAACGTTTTTTTTACCAATCACATTTTTACCATCAAACACATTTGCATTTATGATGGCCTTACTTTTAGTATTAGTCATTTTGTAGTTTTTTAAATTATTTTTTGCCAAAATTATCTAATCAATAAGGGTTAAAATAGCTACATTTGGCATAAAAAAAGCTCTAAAAGGTCAAAATAAATGGAATTGAATGTTAGAAAGGAATTCGGTTTTTTAGCAGGTTTTGCTGATTTATTAGGTACCGAAGTAAAAAATGGAATATTAGTAATACCGGAAACTAAAGGCAAAGGATATTTAATGGGATTTAGATTAGACAATTCAATAAATATGCTTGTAAGTTTTTATGAGTTTAATGATAATCTGCTTGCCAAGAGATTTGGAGGTCAAAATACATTAAATAGAATTTTATTTTCTTTTAATAATATTTTTCCGGATGCTCATTCAAAAAATAAATATTCAAGAGAAGATTTGCCTTCGATACAAATTTTTAAAGGAAAACTAAATATTGAAACATTTTATCCGGGCAGAACCAAATTCAATTCTATTTTTATTGGAATTGATTCAGATCAATTAGCAAAAATTTTAGGGTTACATATTGATAATGAAATTTTTAAAAATATTATTGATAGCGAACAATCCATTCTTTTTGAAGAGTTAATTTCTCCAAAAATTCAACAAGTAGCTTTGGAAATTATTCAAACTGAAATTCGGGATTCTTTGAGTGATTTTTTCTTTAAAATTAAAGCCGAAGAATTAATATATCTCACTTTAAAAGAGCTTTTTAAAAGAGAAAATCCTACTACGCACGCCCTGAACCAAATCGATGTTCAAAAAATTTATAAAGTGAGAGACCTGATTTTAACCGATATTAATGAACCTCCGGTTATTAAAGATCTTGCTTCTCAAATAGGAATGAGCGAATCAAAGTTTAAAAGATTATTTAAACAAATATTTGGGGACAGTTTTTTCAGTTATTACCAAAAATTCAGGATGAAAGAAGCTGCACGATTACTAAAAGAAAACGAAATGTCTGTTTCACAAGTTGGTTTTAGTCTGGGATTTTCTAACTTAAGTCATTTTGCTAAAGTTTTTGAAGAGCATATTGGAATGAAGCCCAAATCTTTTCAAAAAAAGAAATGGATTCAGAATTAAACTGACACTTAATTTCTATTTGATTTAAAACAAATTTCAAGTGAAATTAAAATCAATCTCTCCTATTTATTACCACAAAAAAATAAAGAAAAGTAATCCAGATACAAAAGGTAAATAAGATTCTATTTACAGTGATTTGATCGTTATAGTTTTGTTTTTATTATTAAAAACAAAAATATGTCACTCAGATATTCACTCCTTTTGCTTGCCGTGATTACAAGCCCGGTTTTATTTTCACAAACAGTTTATCCAAAAATTACAGGCTATTTTGGGATAATGCATCCGGTGGTTACCTTTAGTGAACATGAAACTAATGTCAATTTTAGAGATTATTATGCTGTTGGTTTCCCGACCGGAATTAACATCTGGAAAAGTGAAAAAATCGGATTCTCTTTTGAAATAGTTCCCAACATAAAAGACGATCAGGGAACAGACAAAGTAACTAACTTATTATTTCATCCAGGTGTTCTTGTGGCTTTGGGCAATGGATATACTTTTGCGGGAAGGGCTGCTTTTGAAACCAGCGGCAGGTATGGTGTTACTCCGGTATTTAATAAAACCATCATAAAAAATAAAACCTGCAGTTACTATGCAGCCATACCATTGCCGGTTCGCTTTGGCAATGATCATCCGGTTTCTTTTACAATAGGTTTTCAATTTGGGATTGCTTTTTAAATACTAGTATCATGAGCGAAAATCGCTGCCGTAATTGGAGCTTTCGCAGGATCTGTAATTATCGTTGCAAAAAAGGAACATTACTAATATTCAAATCATTATAATAGCTATTGCAACTATTTTTTCTTTACTTTATATAAAAAAAAATCAAGAACCTTATTTTATCCTTATTGCTGCTGTTTTAGGGGTAATTATTACAATAGCTATCGTTTAAAAAAAGTAACATACTACTTTAGGTACGCTTTTTGTTTTACTATCATTATTAATAATTAAAAAAAACAAAATTATGAAATCATTAAAATATTTATTCATAGGTTTTTTCCTTTTGACTATTCATTTTTCAAATGCTCAAGTGAATGTTAATGTGAATATTGGTACACCTCCGGCATGGGGTCCAGTTGGTTATAGTGAGGCACGTTATTATTATTTGCCGGATCTTGAAACTTATTATGATGTAAACACTTCAAATTATATTTACATCA
Organism: Flavobacterium sp. MEB061; assembly: GCF_000834715.1. Taxonomy (NCBI): domain Bacteria; kingdom Pseudomonadati; phylum Bacteroidota; class Flavobacteriia; order Flavobacteriales; family Flavobacteriaceae; genus Flavobacterium; species Flavobacterium sp. MEB061. The sequence goes on from NZ_JXQR01000059.1 coordinate 213,189, forward strand.
GTAACGGAAAATGGTTAAGAGCCAGAACATTGCCTTCTGTTTATAGAAACTACGATCTTTACAACGAATATAAAGTAGTATTAACAGACTACAGAGGAAATACCCCGTATGACAATTTTAAAACGCATAAAGTAAAATACGGAAAAGGTTATAAAGGGAAACCTCAAAAAACGATTGGACAAAAACCGGGAAAAGGAAATAATAAACAAGGAAAAGACAAAGGAAATAATGGCAACGGCCACGGAAACGGTAAAGGAAACGGAAAACACTAAAATTAAGAGGCTATTAAAAGCCTCTTTTTTTTATTTAGTAAATTCATTGGTTCTAAATTTATTTACTATTCTGGGTTGCTATGTTTTTATATTAATTTATGATAGTCTTTTCCAGATAGAATATTTTTATCGTCACTGTCTCAAATTAAACCATCAAGTTTTGTTCTATTAGTTCTTCAAAAGACTTATTTAATTCTTCCGTTTCATCATCATCGTGATAATATATCCAAACTTTATTATCTGGAGAAATAAACACCGGATCTCCATTTCCACTTATAGAAATAACATAACTCAATTGTATTAATTCGCACCTGTTATCTATCGAATAACTATTTCTAAAATCCTTTGTCAAATCTATTACTGTTTCCTCTGATAACATTTCACAGTTATTAAAACCATAAACTGGAAAACCTGTGTAACTGCCACCAAAAAGCCTTAAAAATTGAACATAGTCATTATCAAAATTTACATTAAGTTCCTTTTCAGCTTTTTTAATTATTTCTTCATTAACAGGTTTGCCTGCGAACAAATCATTATCAGACAATATCAATTTAATTTTACTTATTAACTCTTGTTTCATATCTCATTTTTCCTCTCTTTGCTTAATTTCTTTTAATATTGTATGATTTCTATATAAAAAGACTGCCTAAAAAATAATCCTCAAGCAGTCTTTTTATTACTATTTAATATCTAAAATATATTAATCTAACTCTGCCTTTGAAAACAAATCAAGTATCAATGTTTCATCCTCACAAGCCTCTTTAAATGATATAATAAATGCTTTAAACGCGTCTGTATCAGAAGAGTAGGCACAAAACATACTTCCTTCTGGATCAAACTTAACTATATTGATAAACTCAGGTTTTTTCTCCTCCAAAAAAACTTGTGCCAATGACGCCCAGTCATATCCATTTCCTTCAAACCCTTCATCTTCTCTTGTTTCGAAAATTTCCGTTTTGTAATCTCCTACGTTTAAACATACCGAAACACTTTTATCATGTTCAACCCAAAAAAACGGGGTAATTAATTCTTTGAAATTATTAATGTCCATAATTTACTATTCTTAAATAATCATTGAAAAATCTTTGCTTCTAATAGCATCTTCAATTCTTGTTGGGTGATGAACTACCCACCTTTTATATTTTTTAGCTTCATCTATACTTATGTTAGACTTATTACCACCTTTCCATAAAATTGGTGAATCATCATCCCCCATTTTAAAGGAGATAATTTTATAATTAGAGTCTTTTTCTTTATTATAGTTTTCTGTTTCAAAGATAAATCTCCATCTATTTTTACTAAATGCCATAGCTATATGAATAGGTTCAAATAATAAACCTGAATCCAATATTATTTTATTATTCTCGGGTATAGGTCCTGTATAATTAAAAATTTCAATTAAATTTCCAGATGACTTATCTGCTTCAATTAATCTTCCAAAAGCATATTCTAGATTAGAATCATACTTAGAGCGAGAGTAATTCTTTGTATTATCTTTAAAATCATTTGATAAAAACAATGGTAGACAAAATATATTTCCTTCTTTTTCTTCTAAATAATTCATGATTATTAATATTTTCACATTTCCAATATATGATTCCAAGCTCCTTTTCTATATACTGTTATCGTTTTTTGTTCTTCCTTTTCAGCATAACCTGAAAGTGCTATTCCAATTTGATCAAATATTAAAAAACCATATTTATAAACAGCACCATAATTTTGCTTAAGTATTTCGTGAAAAGTATCTGAAAAAACATCTAGATTTTCAAAAAATACCTGATCACTTTCCAGTATTGAAAATTCACTTAATTCATCATTTATAAATTTCATTGAAACCATTCCATCAATTATTTTCTTTCCTTTTTTGTTTTCGATTATTTGAATTTGATCATTCAAGTTTTTTTTTACTTCATCAAATGACATTCCTAATTTATAAGTTTCAGTTCCAATAAAAGGAAGTATATCTAATTTACACATATTACCATAAAATTATTTTTTAACAAATTAACCTGCGTCTTAGATATATTAATCTAACTTTCGTTGAAACAATCAAGTAAGTGATCTCGATAGCAATTTCTCAATTAATTCTGTATACATGTTTTTCGAATAATCACTTTTAGCGTCATTAATGCATTGCTCAAAAAAAACAATCGTTTCCTGTACATATTTATTCGGTAACTGGTTTAAGAAAAATTCGATTCTTTCTTTAAATGAGGTTTCGGAATCTTTTAAAGGTTTAATATTTTTAATAGACATAATATATTCCCATTTTTTTTCATACTTATCAAATTGAGGCAAGTATGGTAAAAAGAAAGATACATAAAGAGCAACTTCTTTTGCTTGAGCTTTTTCTAAAAAATAATTAAAGATTTCTTGGGATGATTCTAATTTGTATCTTTTTATCATATTTCCCAATGCAGAAACTACATAAACATTCATTTTTGTGTTTTCTGGATATTTATTTGCGATAGCAACTAAATTAGAAGCCAGCTTTTTATCAGATAACGTTTCTTCAAACCAAAATGATCCTTCATCTCTAGGTTTTTTCTCAAATTCCTTAACTATTTGGAAAACTTCTTGTTCAGTGTAAGATTTCCAATTATCTATTTGAGTTTTTAACTCTAAAATAATATCTAATTGTTTTTTTATTTTAGCACTAATTACTTTCTCCATATTAATGGCATTTTATTTCAAACATTAATTTTTAATTTTAAACTGAAAAAACGTAAAAAAATATTTTTTTAAACTGTTGGTTTTAAAACAACCCTCACTAAGTAAGTAGGCATAATTTATTTCCAATACTTCTCTAATTGTTTATAATTTCCAAACCAAAATTTAAAAGCCTCTTTATTTATTCCGTCTTTGCCTAACCAAAAATCGACAGGGTAATTCCAATCAGAACTATGAGTTTTCCTTGGGGCAACTGAAAGGTTTGTATATTTTTCTAATAAACCTTTGTATTTATCTGTTTCTAAAATACTACAATAACCTAGAGTTTCTAACAATACTTGTCTCTGTTCAACTGTTATTTTTAAACCTTTAATTTTTCCAATATTTTTAAGTACTGTCTTTTTTAATGTATCATTTTCTTCAGTATTTAAAATGATATCTAATATTTCAGAAAAAATACGAAAATCTTCATCTTTAACTTCTGCATTTTTTATCTCATTGCTATTAAATACATGCAAATAATTATAATAATTTGATAAGCCATGACCTATTAATCCTCCCTCATTTATACATAAGTATAGTATCTCTAAACTTTTTTCACTTAGCTCCTTCGGATAACCATAAGCAGTCGAACAAATCCCACATGGGGATTCCCGGGCTAAAATCTGATTTTCTCTTAAAATAAATTTATGATTAGGAAATGTTTGCATAATTGCATAAACAGGTAGCGCAGATCGCAATTCGCGTTTATTTGAACTAAAACTCGCTAAAAAAGAATCAACAATAATTTTTTTATCGCATTTTTCATATTCTTCAAATAATTTAATATTCCATATATCATGGACATTTTCTAACTCTTCTTGCATAATAATTATTTACAACCTTTATTTTTTTGTCAAACCCAATTCTTGAAGTGCGGTAATTCACTTAGTTTTTTATCGTAAGACTTAGTCTTTCTTTTCTTTTAGAGATAACTTTGTTTAATATCATAATCCGTTTCCATATCATATTTCCCTTTTCACTATAAGCCTTGTGCATTATGAACAATACAATCATAAATGTAATAAAAATACTATTTAAAACAAGAAAAATAGACTTTGATTTTATTAATTTAATCTATTGCAAAATATTTATAAAACAAAACAGGCAACTAAAAAAGTTGCCTGTTTTGTTTTAATCAGCTTAATATATTTTACCTCATTTTCTCTACCAATTAACTAAATTATTATTAAAACCTTTTGCTGTTGCAATTTTTTCAAAAGCATCATTTTCTGTTCTTGATTTACTTCTAAAATAAAAATTGATGAAATTTAATTTAGATAACTTAATTATATCTTCAAAATTTACAGAAGAATCTGTAATAGCAATTTTACTTAAATTACTCAATTTAAAAATCATTTCGATATCTTTTAATTTTTTGTTTGTTAGCAGTTGTATCTTAGTAACATTACTACTTACTTCAGGAAAAACTTCAATGTTAGTATTGTTTATTATTATAGTTTGCAAGTGTGTTAAATCTGTCAGAAAAGAAAAGTCTATGATTTTTTTACAGTTAACAAGTTCAACATTAACAATATTTGGATATTTTTCAACTAATAATTTTTCATTAATCAGTTCCTTAGAAATTTTTAGATGCTTTAAGTTTGGATTTACTTCAACTTTTGCCAGGTCTAATTTTTCTATTGCTAATTTTTCAAGATTAAAATTCTCCAGTAATTTATATTTCTTACTATCGCTTAATCCTTCGATTTCAAATATTTTTAAATTTTTAAACTTGTTTAAAACCTCTATATTAATGTTTTTATTATAGAATCCAGATATTTTAAAACTGTTTAAATCTGTAATATTTTGAACATTATTAATTTCTTCTAATTCTTTTGAAGAATTTGACAAAATTGATATACTATTAATATTATTTAAATAATTCAAAACATCTAAGTTTCTTTTCAAAACACTAGTAATTAATTTATTAGAATCACAAACTAGTACTAACTTTATAAATTCCCCTTCAATTTGACTATTTAATTCTACTAGAACTTCTTCTTTACATCCCTTTTCAATTGCAATTATTTTATCACTTAAAATTCGATTAAGATTATTTTTTAAATCGGTAATTTCAATATTATCTATATCCATATTTATTTTATTATTTACATTTTAACAAAGGTTGATAATGATCTTTAATTTTCTTATCTATAACATCCTCATAATTATCTCCAAAGGTATCCTTCAACCATTTTTCCCCCAAATCTCTACGGAATATTTTCTTTTTATCCCCATATCAACAGGTCTTTGTGCATTTGTTAAAGGATCTAATTCACCTTTATCTACCATTTTGTTCATTCTTTCATATGTAATTTGTTCAACTCCTTGAGCTGTATCTGTATTTGGAATATCTTTAAAAATATCAGTTGCAGTAGATTTGTTTCCATATCTTTCAGCAGCATTATTTTTTGCTTTACCGACATAGACTTCTGCATTTCTTAAATATACAGTTGAAAGACCAAAAATATCAATCCAGAAATTCGTGTCTCTAACATAAGAATAAAAAGCACTTCCACCTTCAAGTCCTATTGGGTCTTGACTCAAATATCTTCCCGTTTCAGGACTATAATAACGATGTCTATTATAATATAAACCCGTCTCTACATCCTCATATTGCCCTAACTGCCTAAACGGTATAAAACTTCGATCTCCTCTTAAGTTTCTTAAATCGCCATAAATATCATGATCAGTTTCCCAAACAAGATTTCCTAATTCATCATAGCATAAAAAACCTCGCCAATATCGCGAGGTTTTTATACTTTACTGATTTGCGTTGTACAGAAGAGTTTCGGACAATTAGGCGTAATCTATAACTAACGAGCTATATCCTTTTTCAAAAAAAACACTTTTCCCTATTCCTTTAAATGGATTATTACAAGATTTAATTAATATTCTTTTTATATTCTTATGTTCCAATATTTTTTCAACATTGATAACATTTTTAATATTTAATAAATTTAATTCTTCTAATTCTTCTAATTCAAGTAAAATAGTACAATCAAAGACAACAGAAATATTATTAATGTACAAGCTTTTTAGACTTTTAAATCCAATAATTTTTTCAATCAAAAAATTTTTATCAATACATGCAAACAATTCTAATGTCTCAATTTTATGATTAAAAAAGAAAGGGAAAATATCTATTTTTTTTGCATGCCCAAATATTAGATGTTTTAAATTATTTAATTTTGATAGTTCGCTAATTCTATTAGTATTCTTTTCCGCTGCTAAATCGTAATCTATCCATTCTATATTTGGAAAATTTAAAATATTGAACACATATGGTTTTACAAGTTCCGGAATTGCTAAATATTTTAAATCATTTAAAACTAAGTTACTTGGCCATTGGTGCTGGCTATCAAACTTAGATACAGGAGAAGTTAACTTTAAAACTTCAATACTTAGTGGTATTTCTATTTTATCTAACCAATCTATTGGAATAGTTAACGATTTTAAATTTAAAAGTTTTACAATAAAATCTGGATATTTTTTTATCTTATCCTCATCATTTGAAGTAATTGAAAAAGTAATTGTTCTAATATCTAAGTACTCTTTTTCATGTGGAAAATCTAGATATTGTCGATATTCCACATTTCCACCAAAATCTTGTTTTTCAATTGAAAAATACCAATTTGTACTATCTGCATTTATAATTGTTTTTTTAATTTGTGTGTACATATTATTTACATTTATTTTTAGTCCTTTTGAAGCTTTTTTTAAATCAATTATAGTTTTCATCGTATTTGTTTTTTCAAACTTAAAATTTAATAAAAACTAAAACTAGCTGTTAATGATCTGTATCTGCTAAAATAGGACATAAAAAACCTCGCAATCTGCGAGGTTTTTTTGTTTTTTATACTTTGCCGATTCGGAAAGAATTTCCGAGCGATCGAATTATTATGCAAAAATAATTTAAATCTATTAAGATAATATTTTTAATGATGGTAAATCAATCTCATTTTTCAATACCAAAATATACTTATCAAAGAACTCATCTAAAGAAGATGCTATTTTAACAGGTTCTTCATATTCAGGTTCACTACCAGATACAATTGATCCTTTATCTTCACCATTGAGCACTATTGCAACGTAAGCATATCCATTTTTAACACTCATCATAAACGGTAAATGATTGCTCCAAAAATTACTTACATATGCTTTTTGCTCCTCATCTTCTGCATATTCCATGCTATCTAATTCAAATTCATTCCAAGCAAATCCCTCACCTTCATTTGGCTTAGAGTAATCTTCTATAGAAAGAAACCAAACATTGTCTTCTTGATTTGCCAATGTTTTAAATGATTTTACAAATTCGACTAGGTCTTGATTTGTATTTAATAACCTACCATTAGCAATATTATTCAGATCAACTTCAATATCATTGTCTATTGATTCAAATTGCCAATCAAATTTTAATAGTTCTTGTATAAAATTATTGTATTTCATAATTGATTATTGACACTTAATTTTGTTTATTACTCTTTTTTGAAATCCTGTGGCTTTAGAATGATCAGGATTTTTTATTTTTCTAGTCTCATTTGTGATTGTAAGTTTTTGCCCCTCTGGACCTCCTAATGCTAAACCATGTGGATGGTGACCTCCGCTTTCTCCTGCTTTTGCTCTAATCAGATCGACTTCTTCCTTAGTTCTATAAAAAACATCTGCATTATCTGGGTCGATCCCTTGCCATTCAGGAGATGTTTTATACAAATCTCGGGCTTCTTGTAAAAGATCTGGATAATCTTTCAGCCATTCAGATAATGTTTTAATAATTACAAGTCCAAAAAAATCAAACTGGGAATTTGAATCAAATACGTATGCATAAAAATTCGGGTTATTTCCTGCAAGCCCTATCGGGTCCTGACTTATATATCCCCCAATATCAGGACTATAATATCTGAAACGATTATAATATAAACCCGTCTCTACATCCTCATATTGCCCTAACTGCCTAAACGGTATAAAACTTCGATCTCCTCTTAAGTTTCTTAAATCGCCATAAATATCATGATCAGTTTCCCAAACTAGCTCTCCCGATTCATTATATGCTTGGATTGGTCTGCCAATATAATCATTAATGATAGAAAATTTGTTGTTGCCAACAATCTTAGCACTTAGCACAAAACTTCCACCTTCATAGACCCAGGTAATGAGATTTTCGATTGGTTCCGGTTTATCGTAAACCAAATCATCGCCGTTAACAACAAGTTTAGGTCGATCTTTTAAATCGTATTTCCATTCATGAATAAGAACGTTTCATTCCAAGAATAGCACTTTACCTGATTTTAAATAACGAAATTTACTACAAAAAAATTAATAATAAATCATTTTGAAACTTTTATTAAATACAAAAAGCAGAGAATAATACCCTGCTTTTTATTTTATTTTATAATTATCATCTAATATTTTGACAAATTAAACAAATACTTATCATCTTCTCTAGGATCGATATAACCGTTAAATTCCTGAACTTTTTTAAACTCAAATGAGTAACCATAATTAGCCTCAGGATATTCTAACTTATTTTTTCTTTTATAACCAATTATATTTACTAGGTATTTTCCACTTTCTAAATTGAATTTAAATGAATCATATAAAACTTCACCATCTAATGTTTGATAGGAATTATATTTTTTTTCACCTAAATAATCATTAATTTCAAATGTTAACAAGTTCCCTGTTGAACCAACCCAAAAAGAATTATCATTTCCTATTTCTAAATTAAAACCATCAATGTTAAAAACTATATCCCAATTATTGTCAAAATTTTCATTCTCACCAATTTTAATTATATACTCTATTGAATCTATTGGCAAAATAGGCAACCAAACACCTTCCTCTAAAGATTTCAAATATAACTCGTGATTTTTTTGAAAAAACTCTAATATTTTTTTAGTTTTTATTTTATTTTCCTTTAAGAAATCCGTTAACTTATCAACTGATAATAAATAAATGCCATAATTTGACACATCTAATTTTTTCTCTATCATTAATACAATAAATCAATATTTAAAAGAGGTGTAGTCTCCTCGTATTTTTTTTCTTCTCTATAAATTAAAAAGGAACTTATAATTTTTTCTTGATCTTTATCTTCAAGATAAAAAGGTTCCATGCAAGCATAATTTCCTTTTCCATATAAAGGGATTGTTGGCCAATCTTTATTTAAACAAACAGGCCATTTACGCAATTCATGTCCTGGAATTATACTTAATTCTTTAAAAGATTCATCTAAATGATAAATACCTTTCCTTTCAAAAGACTTTCCAAGTAATTTTTTTGTTATTTCTAAATTTTCGGAACTATATATTGGGTATACATACGGATTTATACCCCAAACAATCATAATACTTCCATCCAAAAATAGTTTATCAATTATTTCAGTATTTGCAAACTCTTCTATTAAATCTAATTCAACATCACCATATTCTTGCAAAACAATTTTTTTCATCCTTTCAATATTCACCAGAATAAATCCTAAATGACTATATCCATCTAAATATTTTTTTATATTTAAAATTGGAGCTTTTGCCTCTTTATTTGTTTTAAAACTAATTAAGACTGTTACCATTTGAATTGGAACAGGCAATACTTGCAAAACCTCATAATTATTTACTGCTTTGTCTAAAAAAATTTTAGCTGTAAAACACGTCTCTTTCCCGGAAAAATTTAACCTAATGTCTTCTGTTAACAAATTATCAAAACTCTCAATTAAAATTTTTGATTCTTTATTAATTATTAAATCTTCAAAATTAACATCAAACAATTTCTCTCCAAATATGGAATCAGGAAAATTACCATCTGATTCTTCTATATTGAAAATATATTTAATATTATATTGACTCTCTAAATTAGTTTTAGATGTTAAGACATAAACTTCTTCATCAATAATTATCGATAAATTATCAATAAGGTTTTTACCTCCTCTACTTGTAATAATATGCACCTTATAATTTTTATTTACATTCAATTTTGAAATCCTTGTTTCTCAGCCCACGATTTAGTTAATTCCCTAAAAGTTATAAAAAAAACCTCACCGGAATGGCAAGGTTTCTCTTTTATGGTTGCCAATTCAATTTAGAAATTCGAAGCCCGGAGACATTCACATATTTCAATAGGCTTGCAGAGCGGGTACTTATCAATTTAATTTAAAAAAGTATTCTAAAAATTCATTAAAACTATTCCACTTCTTATCAAAATAATTATCATTTGATAATTCTTTCATATTTTCCCCTTCTATTAACTTAACACTATCATCTTCAATATCATACAACAAATAGTCATCCAATTCTAAATTATAAAGAGAAAAATATTTAGTATTTAAATTATCTTGTTTTCTTAAATGTTGAGTTACACTATTCTCAAAGTCAATTAAATCATTAGCAACATCCATGATAAAACCTTCTTTTCCAGAATATTCATCACTATATTTAATCATAAATTCTAAAAAACTAGAATTTGTTTTATCATTAAAGCCCAATGCTCTAAGATTGTTCTCGTGTTTGATTTGAAATTCTTTCAATGTCAAATCTGCATTCTTTTTTAAGTATTTTAAAATTTTTTCTGATAACATAAAATTGATTATTTACATTTAATTTTTCTTCTAGCTTTTTCAACTCTTGCTCTTTTCCTCCAATATGAACCTCTATCTATATCAAATGCATCTCTATCAACAGGGAAATGTGGATGCTTTCCGGTACCATCAACTTTATAAGGATGTAGAGCATTTGTTCTGTCAAATTTTTTATGCATAGAGTCAGATACTTCAAATAAAGGACCTTGTGCATTTTGCTTAGAATGATGCAGATTAATTGATTTACCATCACTCCCTAAAGGAGCAGTTCCTTTTGTTGCTCTCTGTAAATTTGTTCTCCCTTTATCATCTAATCTATCCCAATCTATATCTTGTTGATAAACAGTATATGTGTTTCCAGTCCCACTAGTAGGAGCCGTCCAGGTAATTGGATTAAATACATCTAAACCAAACACATCCACTTGGCTGTTTGCATTATATACATATCCATACAAATTTGGATTATTTCCTGCTATTCCAATAGGATCTTGAGATAAATAAGTTCCTGTATTGGGCGAATAATACCTAAACCTATTATAATATAACGAAGTCTCAATATCTTCATACTGCCCAAGCTGTCTAAAAGGTATAAAACTTCTATCTCCTTTTAGATTTCTTAAATCTCCATAAATATCATAATCAGTTTCCCAAACAAGATCGCCTTTTTCATTATAAGCTTGTATAGGACGACCAATATAATCATTAATTATAGAGATTTTTTCATCTCCCACTATTTTAGCTATTGGAACAAAGGTACCTTCCTGATAAACCCAGGTAACAAGATCCTCAACAGGTTCATGTTTATCGTAAACCAAATCATCACCATTAACGATAAGTTTAGGTCGATCTTTTAAATTGTACTTCCATTCGTGAATAAGAACATTTTCATCCCAAAAATACCTAAAAATTTCTTTGTTTGCAATTTTTGCCGTACGTCTTCCAAGTGCGTCGTATTCAAAACTTACTATTTTTCCATCTGGGTTGGTTACGCTTTCGAGCATTCCGTTTGCCAGCCAGGTATATGCGGTATCTCCCTCCTGCCACTGCTCATGTTCTTCTTGTAAACTTGCTTCTTCGGTTTTATTGCCTATAAGTTTATCAAAAAAGTTTGTTGCTTTTTCAAATTTTAAAGGTTCAATAATGTTTCTAGGACTTTTATGTATTAAATTCCCCAGTTTATCGTATTTGTAATAATATTTTTCGTCTTTCAAAAGCTTTCCGCCTTTGCCGTATTTACGGTCACTGCGGTCTATCGTTTTGTATAAATTACCCACTGCATCAGGGGTTTTGTACAGCTCTTCTTTTCCATCATAACTGGCTTTGGCAAGGTTTCCAAAATCATCATAATCAAAATAGGTCAAACTTTGGGTCATTTGGTTTACCGCGCTTCTTAATTGCTGGTTGGTGTCCCAGTTATAAAAACGCGCTCCGGTGCGTCTGCCATTGGCAAATACTTCCTGCTCCTTTTGCTTACCGCTGTTGTTGTAGCTGGTTTTTATGTGCAATCCGCCTGTGGCAAAACGCTCTATTTCCCTGCCCAGATCGTCACGTTTTAACGTAGTTTCCCAAGCCTGATGCTGTTCTTTTAGTTCACTGCTTTGCGCTTCTATGCGCTCGAGTTCTCCTTTTTGGTTGTAATGCGTGTTTATATCTGCGCCAAGACTGGTACTTAAATTGATCCGCTGTCCTAAAACATTGTAAGTTGATGTAAGGGTTATGCCGTTTTCGTTGGCATCGAGCTGTTGTTTTTGGGTTTCTTTTATGATGCGTCCCACAGCATCACGCTCAAAGTATATGCTTACGTTTTGGTTTACGGCTTCAATTAGTAATCCATTTTTATTGTAGGAGTAGGTTTCCCAGGTACCGTCATGATAATCGGCCCTGGTAATACGTCCTAAGGCATCCTGCTCGTATTCTGTAAATTTTCCGTCTCCGTGATCTATTCGGGTGACTTCTCCGGCAAGGTTGCGGCTGTATTTTTTTTCGATACCGTCAAAAGCGGTTTCTTTTACAATGTATCCGGCTTTGTTTCGAACAAAATAATAAGCTTCATGGTCTTCGTTTTTAATACCTACGAGCTGTTCCATCTTATCGTAGTCAAAACGTACTTTTACGCCGTTTTGTTCTCTCGTAGAAAGGCTTCCTAATGGTGTGTACGTAAACTTAATGCTGTTTTTATTGTCTTTTAAAGCTACCACATCATCATAACTATCGTAGCTAAACTGTATCACGTTGCTGTCTTTCTCTACAATTTGCCTTACTCTGTCCAGAGCGTCATAGCTGAAATAATCTGCCATTTGCATTGGGGTATAGATCGCCCGTACGCGACCACGATGGTCGTACTCCCATGTTTTTAGTTTCTTTTCGTTTTCGCGCCATTCAATAAGATTGTACTGCTCGTCGTAGATCAGTTCGAGTTCGTTATTATTCTTGGCAACCGTTGCTAAAAGTCCGTCAGTGTTATAGGTAAAGTGGGTACTGGTTTTATCCGGTGCAATTATCGTTTTTAGCTGGTGCGGGTTCTGGTCTTTGTATAAATATATTGTTTTTTGCCCTTCGGGATCTATGGCTATCGATGGGCGGTTCTGGTCATCATAAATCATCATTTCTTCGGTACCATCAGGATAGGTTGTGGCGATTTTATTGCCCATATCGTCGTAATTGAATCCCAGAATTCTTCCTTCCTGATCAATTTCGCGATAGAGTTCCATAAACTCTGTATAGTCATAAAAAACACTGTTGCCCATAGGGTCTTTTATCTGGGTTACCAACTGGTTGGGCTCATAACAATAAGTAGTTACCGCTCCGTTGGCATCCGTTACAAGGTTGTAGCCTTCTTCGGGATGGTATTCGAGCCAGCCTTCCTGCCATCCGCCGTCGCCCCAAGTGTGTACACAGCGGTTTTTAGTGTCATATTCCCAATAAAAAGTCTGCCCGTTACGATCGGTTTTCTCGACCATAAGATGGTTTTGGAATTTAATAACAGTTGGTTTACCCAAAGCATCTATAATGGCAGACATGTTTTGGTGCTCATCGTATTCATAAGCAATCAAAAGTTCGTCTCCTTCCGGGCCCTCTAGTTCTAATTTCTGGATGAGTCCGTTTATGGTACTTACTTTTATTTCTCTGCCTGCTGCATCGATAATTTTGTTCAGGCGATATCCTGTAAATTCAAAGATAATGCACAGTCCGTCGTGATTGGTAATTTGTGTAAGCTGGTATTTTTTACCGTCAAAAAGGGTAAAATCATAAAAAAGTTTGCTTTTATGGTCGTAGGCCTGATACCCGTCTGCGGTTCTTTTTAGGGTTGTTTTTTCCTGACGCAGGTAAAACTCTTCATCGGGCAGTAGTGACGGGAATGCCACAATTCTTCCATCATCCATGCGAAGTCCTAATGCATCATCTTCCGGATATAACTCAACGGCCCTGTCATATACACAATGCACGCCGTGACCAAGCCATCCGATATACTCTGAATCCGAGTACCAGCGACGTTCCCAATTAAGGACTATAGGACCGGTGATATCAAAATCACTTCCCTCGTAGATTACTGCTCCGTTGATAAGGTTTACGGGCTCAAAACCTGCCTGACACAAAAGCTTACTTAGCCAGTTGGGACCTACAGATCCTTTTAGAAGTTTATTGAATGCTTTTTTTCCATATTTCATCAGGGTACTAAATCCTATGCTGGCCAGTAATCCGGTTAACATACCTCCCCAATCTGGCGGATAAGGACCTCCTACCATTACCGGTTTTCCCGTTGGGATAGGAAGCGAAAATGAAGTTGGCGCAAAAAGCGTTGGTGCAAAAGGAAGCATTTTTTTGCCTATTTTGGTTTTTCCCAGCGACAGCGATAACGGAATCCCAATATCATTACAAGTCATCAGCATATGTCCTTTGGGACTCATTCTGGTACTATCTGAGAAAACAGTTTGGGAAGCAAAAAAGTTCATGCTTTCATGACCTATAATAGGCGTCATAAGCCATGGCGGGGTAAAAAGCGGAATGTGCACTAGCGGAATAATAATTCCTCCCGTGTCTGAGTTCCCTCTCTTAAAACCGTTGACATGTACACTGGTACCTAAAAAAGGAATATAATCGGCTGGATCAATAACAATACCTATGTAAGGATGAAACGGATTAAAAGGCGGCAGGGTAGTAAAATGGATATCTATCCCTACGACCATAGTCAAATGATTATCGGTCAATAACATAATTAATAGGTGTTGTTTAATTGATATTCCTCTTGTATTTGTTTTGCAATCTGTTTTGGATTGTCTTTCCAGTTTTTTCCAAAAATTGACTTCATTCTGTCCGAAATAGCTTCTTTTTCTGAATAATCAATTTTTGGGTCATTTTCTAAATAACTGTTGGCTATAAAGGTAAAATTGATGATTTTGAGTACTTCATCTGTCAAGGCATATCCGTATTCGAAAGCATCGTTTAAAATCTCAATATATTGTTGGTCTCTTTTTTTTGCAGCCAATAACAGTGCATAATTATAGCCATTTATTACCTGCATTTCCTGCTGGACTTCTTTGGCTATAACTGTTTGCTTTAAAAAATAATCTATAGCAGTATCGCGTTTCCCCATGATACTGTAATGTGAGCCTTTGTACATGAGCAGCTGCATCAAAATACCTGCAATATCTTGTTTGTCCTTATAAAGAGGTGTTGTTATTTTTATCCCTTTATCCAATAATTGATGAATAAGTTCCTGCTCATCTTTAAACTGAAATAAAAAACTGGCGTAAACAAGATAAGAGGAAGCCCAAAAACTGGTTTCTCCTGTACTCTTGCTTATGTCTATAAGCTCATCGCCCAGTTTTTTTACTTTTTCCTGCTTTTTATCTTTTGCCGCTTCGCCTATTTCAAATAAACATTTTCTATAGCGCACCTGCGGATCGTTTGGGTTTCCTTGTGTGGCTATTTCTTTGTACGCTTTATTTATTTCCTGATTAGGAATTTCTATTATAATTCCTTTTTCTTTTACTGAGGCAATCACTTCCTTATATTGTTGCCTTTCTTTATAATCAAGAAATAGGAATCCTATATTTTCAGGCAATAAAACTATTAGTTCTTTTATGCTTTCCTTTAGTAAATCAAGGCTGCTTACTTTTTTTATTAAAAAACTAACAATTAAAAGATTACCTGTTCTCGCTTCAAACTTTTTGAAACTTATAAGCATGTTGATGTAAAAATCTTTTAAGCCAGCAACACTTAATTTATCAATCTCCTGAAGAGCAGCTTTAAAAGAAGCAAAATCTTCCCAATTCCATCCAATGTTTTTTTTCAGGTCTTCATCAAAAGCCAGAATCCATTGTTCTATAATAGTGGTGTAAAAGTCTTTTTTATCATAAAAATCAATTGAAAAAGCTACAAACGAATCCTCTGATCTGCCGTAAGCGGAAGATTCTAACCGAATAAAACTATCAACCAATGGATAATCTTCGGTGTAACAAACCATACTAAACACTTGTACTTTTGGTTTGGCTGCTCTGGTCTTATTCCATATTTTTTGAATGTTTTCGACCCTTACAGCAATCGGATTGTGAGCGTTATTCATTTCTAATTTTTAATTTAAATTTACGATTCCGCCTTTAACGTTAGTCATAGTTTTACCATCTATATCAACGACCATTCCTTCTGCCAGAATTGTATTTTTTCCTTTAATATTAATACTTGGTGCTTCATCCGTAATTTGGGTATCACTTTTAACGGTCACTTCATCTGTCCCGGAAACGAGTACTTTTTTACTGTCAACATTTACTTCATTTACTCCGCTAATGCTTACTTTTTCATCAGCAATAAGGTTTATTTCTTTTGATTGTATATCGACCTTATTTGGGGCATAAATAGTCATTGTTCCGTCTCCGTTTAGCATTATCATATTACCACTTGGATCTGTTGCCGTAAAGGTGTTTTTTTCTTCATCGAGAACAAGCGAAGTTCCGCCTCTTGTGGCAAAGCTTCTTTTGTTATTGTCTTTTCCGCCGCCGCCGCCGCTTTTTCCGTGAAAAACACTTCCTAAAATAAAAGGTCGGTTAGGGTCGCCATAACGAAAATGTACCATTACATGATCGCCTACATCCGGAATAAATACCATTCCTCGATTCGTTCCTACTTTATCGCTACTACCCGCATCCGGCGTCATGACACGCAGCCAGGCGGTTTTCATTTGAGTACCTTGCTGCCAAAGCATCTGAACTCTCACTCTTCCTTTATTTTGAGGATCTGTATTGCTTTCTACTACAGCTTGCTGTGTTTGCGCAATTGGATATGCAACATCCGGTTCCGGCAAGCTCAGTACTTTTGAAGGTATGGCTCTGAAATTATTTTCATATTCTCCCAAATGTGTTGCATAATGACTAATTTCGGTAATTATAAAAGAACCTACTTCTTGTGTCAACATACTTGAGTTTTCTAAAACACTTGATTGTATGGTAACAATGCTTCCTACTTTTAGTTTTGAGTTTTTTGTAGTTGCTGAGACATAATTAGTATTCGCTGCTGCACTTTCCTGTTTCTTTTTTAAGAAGGATTCTAAAACCAAATCATCACCGGTACTCACTATACCATGCGTAAACGCAGGTGTTGCAAACACTTCTTTTGAGCTTGCAAATGCTTCATTACCTAATTTTGGCAATCCGCTTACTGTGTCTTTTGATTTTG
Organism: Flavobacterium sp. MEB061; assembly: GCF_000834715.1. Classification (NCBI taxonomy): domain Bacteria; kingdom Pseudomonadati; phylum Bacteroidota; class Flavobacteriia; order Flavobacteriales; family Flavobacteriaceae; genus Flavobacterium; species Flavobacterium sp. MEB061. The sequence continues at coordinate 230,418 of NZ_JXQR01000059.1, forward strand.
CAGTGTAGCGTTTATCAGCACCTTCATTGTATGTAAAAGCACTAAATTTATTAGGTACTGCCTGCACAGATATTTTTAGTTTGGAAATATCACTATTGTAAGTTAACGATATAGGACTATCAAAGCTTTTAGGTTTGCCGAATATTAACTTTTCACCATCATAATACAGCCACTCATTATATTGTTTTGCTAATCTCTGGATGAACTGAAAATCTGTTTCGAGGTATTGATTCTGATAATCCATCTTACTGGTATATTCAGGATTGATATCATTTTGCAACTGTTCTCCAGCACCATTTTTTATTACCTCTTTTATGATGTCTTTTAAAGATAGTTCTTCCCAGGAATGCAACTTTTCACCAGACTCTAATAATATGGTTTTAGAATAGCCTGAAACCACAATATGATTTCCTGAATGTCCGTCTTCCTGATCGAAATCTATATTGGTAACAACTCCCAAAAAATTATTATTCTCTTCCAGCACAATATGTACTACCTTACCTAACCATGCCTGTGCATTTTCGAGCGTATATGCCAAAGGGCTCTCTACAGCAGCATGTGGAACAAGAATTTCAAATCGATGATGGTCATTTATTACTTGTACCAACTCAATGCTGGTAAAGTGGCTTATTTTTTTAGAATCTATTCCAAAAATTATTGTTGGTGGTGTCATAGTTTATTTTTTTGTATTAGTAGCAAATCTTAAGGAATATTATTGTTATTTGTATTTAAAAACTTAAAAAAAGCTTCATTGCTTTCAAGCATTTCAGCGGTTAAATCTAGGTCTTTAGTTCCTTGATGTGTTATTGTTTTTTTTCCTAGTTTGTAATAATGAACGGTTGTTTTTCCTTCATAATTCAAGCTATTTGTACTTATAATTATCTGGCTTTTTTCATTAAAATAAAAAGAATTGATAGCTGTTGTCAGGATATCATCGGATGTCTCTTTAAATTGATAGTTAATTTGTTTTTTATTTATTAGATCAATTACTATCAGGTTTATTCTATTATTAACCTCACTTAATGGTAATAAAAGCATTTCATTATCTGTGATATAACAATCTCTGGATTTATCATTTACAATCAGGCCATTTAAAGGAAATACTTTATCGAATCGATTTAGATATCCTATTTTTATAATATCTTTTTTGTTTTGACTAATATGAATACTATCATTATAATACTTAATCGTATATAAAGCTCCTACCTTGTCTTTAACTTCAAGGCTTTCAATTTCTAATTTATTTTGCTCATTTTTGACTATCTGTTTTGAAATATCTTTTTCTTTGGTCTTTGCATTACATCCAAAAAAAACAAAAACAATTAAAATTATTTTGAGTTTAAAAAAATTAGTTAATTTCATTTGAAATAGAATTGAATTTTTCGTTTTGTCTAATAAGTAATCTCTTTTCATCCTCTAGTTTAATTTTTCCCGGATCTGTGAATAAAATGGAGTTGTTTGTTAAGAGGGCATTTATTTCCTTTAATCTTTCTTTATTTTCCTCAACTTGATAGTCTAAACTCTTTTTAAAACGTTTTTTAAAATCGCCTATCTGATTTAATAAATGTTCCCCATAATGATTTTTACCTGCACTATCCTTATCGGCATTATAGGTATATTTACCAGCATGTCTTTCTTTTTCTGTTGGATAATATTTTCCTGTATTGAAAGCTTTATCAATATCATCTGCTGTTATATTATCCTGAGTTATTATTGTTGAAAAATAACTCCAGTTTTTATTTATTTTATTAAAATAATCTGTCAAAGCCGCCTGATAACCTCCTAAGCTTGAATAATCTTTCACACTACCGTGAGTAGTACTTCTTTTAGAAGGTTTCCCCATTACTCCAAATAAATTATAATCACCGTTTTTTATTGCAGATACTCCATATCCGCTTTCTAAACTTGCCTGCGCTAAAACTAATAATGCACCCTTACCAGATGCTCCTTTTGCTTTTGCAAAATCATAAATATCAATGGCAATTGTTGTCAAAAACTCATGATGAAGAAGTTTTTCTTTTTTAAATGATGAACTTAAATTTTTAGATTTAACATCTTCTGCAACACGATAGCCTTGTACGCTTCTTCGCTGCATCATCGCCGATAGCTTATCTGTATTTTCCCATTGGCCTGTTTGTCTGTTATATTGAGGACCTTTAACACCTAATGAGCTGGCATTTTTATGTTTTCCTGAGGATGAAGATTTGGCCATGGTAAAATTTATTAATTTGAAATATTTCAATACACATTAAATCATATATCTTATTTCGGTTTATTCAGAATATTATTTTGGTCGTTTACTAGGTTTAGGTTGGTTTTATTTCATTTTACCAATATTTTAGAACTTCTACTAACAAATTTATTTTTGATCAAAAATCCTTTTGCAAAAAAATACGACGAGAAAAAAACAAATACAATTGTTCCACACCAAAGAAATATATGCGGAAATGATTTAATATATAAAACTGATGGATAATCTGGGGGATCCATTATTAAAAAACGTTCCAGATTTTCGCATAATAAAAGTGCAAATAGTGAAACTACTCCTGAGAAGCTATTTCTTTTTTCTTTTTTATTTTTATATATGAAATTAAAAAAGAGTCCTGTTATAATACCAATAGAATATTTCAAAACACAAAAAGGACTATTCTTAAACAGATAGGCAAATACAGCTGAAAAGGAACTGGCAATAAATAATAGCAGAAGTAATTTTGAAATAGATAAAAGAGGATCTTTTTTATCATAAAATAAAAACATGAATATACAACTTAAAGATGTTGCTATTCCTACTCTCATTATATAGAAATATTCAGCTAAAAAATTCCTGTCAATCGATTCAATAGTCATCAATATAATAAAAGAATACATGTAAAAAATTCCAAATAGCATCAAGAATAAAATACCAGACAACATCTTTTTCAATAAAAAGTTCTTATCTAAATTACTATAAAGAAAATCTTGTTGTTGCATATCTTATTATTTAGTATCAGTTACCTTATACATTTCAATTCAAGGCATTAAGAACAAATAAAATTAAAGCTAGACAACTACTCATTTTTAGTAATGATTAGCCTAATTTTTGTTTGACATCTTATAATTCTTATTTATTTTTATTCTTCTCATCCGCATAAAAAAGAAGAAAAAAAAATATCACCACACAAATAGTTCTCAAAAAATTACAGTTATTTTCTTTGTAGTTAGAAAACTCCTACAAGTTAGATGAGTAAAAAATATTACTATTTTAAAACACTAAGATTTTATAAAAACAAGAAGCGGTGCATGACCGCTTCCTGATAAATTGAAATAAATTAGATTTTAGCCCAATTGTTATCTAATGTTGCATTACCTAATGTAATTTTTTCTGCTGAGAAAGTGATCTCAGTAGTCATTGGAGTTTCTGCCATAGCATCAAGCTGCTCGCTGAAGAATACAATAAATGCATTTTCAAAAGAAAGTTCTTTCATTACTTGTTCAGAATCTGCTTTGAAAAATTTTACTTTTCCGCTTACTGGTTTGTGCTGACTGTTTACTGCCTGTTCGATAACAGTAGTATTGTCTGTAGATTTTAATTTTAGGTTTAATCTACCTCCTTTAATTTCAGATGAAACTGCTCCTTTACCGTCAGTATGTCTTAACATATCAACTTTTGAGAATAATACTTGGTACTCGTTTCCTTCGAATTCTAAAATTGCTTTAAATGCCATAATAAAAATAATTAAGTTAAAAAATGTTTTTTTAGAATCCTCTTTATTTTGTATGACTAGTATTAACAAAAAAAAGAGGTATTCTACATGATTTTAGAATACCTCTTTTTTGTACTAACGTACTTTTTTTAATTGCTTCTTGTAGGAAGGTGAGGGTGATTCGCAATCAATAATATGTACGAATATACAAATACAAATTAAATAAACAAGTTTATTCGTAATCTTTTTCATCAAAAATAGTGAAATATTTTTTTTACGAAAATTAAAATATGTAAGAATACAGTATTTGCTGGGCTTGCAGAGAATTTATATGAATTTTTTAAATGTGAAATATTAATTAATAATATTTTTCATAAAAAATAATAAAATAAATCCCAGAAGTACAACCGTAATATGCAAGATGATAGCATTAACCTGAGGCTGCAATGAATTTATCTGAGTTTTTATATCTGAAGTCGCAATTGTATGGATTTCATTTATTTTGTTTACTTGTTTTTGTAAAGAATCAATCGTTTTATTTAAATATAAAATGTTTTGGTGCTGATTAGAAAACAAGCGCTTAACTTCCTTGTCTGATAAAGCTGCTTTTTTCTTAATAACCCCGGTTTTAGGCTCTTTAAGTGTTAACTCACTTACATCTTCAATTTTACTATTATTGACTTCGAAACTTTTATTTAGCTTGTTTACCAAAAAAAAGATAAAAACAATATAGGATAATAAAAACGTTGGTAAAATGTACTGAACAATTATCTCTATTGGTTTTGGTCTCACCGCACTATGAATATTGTTTATAGTACTGTAATTAGTGAAAAAAATAGGTTCTTGTTTTTTCTCTTTATTCAATCTTTCGTTTTTAAATTTTTCTTCTAAATCTATCAGTTCAAAGCGATCCAGGGAATAAACCCCCAGACTCTCGGTTAGTTTTTTATGATGTACCATCCAATTGAGCACTTCTTCCATTTGATATTCAGTAATGCCCGGATCTTTAAGTCTCCATAAAATTTCATTTTTTGTGAGTTCACACGGTTTTCCTTTGCTTTCAAAATAAAATAACTCTAGAATTATTTCATGCAAAGGTTTTGTCATTTCTATTGTATTCATAATCTCCATAATCCTTATTTTATAATAGAAGTTTTTTTGATATATAATAATATTTAGTCTGAGATTCATCGTCAAAAACCTCAAAAGTATTATTGCGCTGCATTTTTTCTAAAACCTCAACCTTACTGTTTAAAGTTGTAAAAATTGTTCTGAATTGGTCAGGCTTTTTCTTAAACTTTCGAATATCTTTAATCCTTATTTCATGCAAATCAGGACTGTTTACAAATACTCTTGTCTTGTAATAAAGTAAATCTGCCAAAGAACTTCTGTTTTTTATTGACTCTGTTTGTCTAATTTTACTGGCAAACATTTTACATCTGTCCCTAAAGCTTAAAATCTCGACTTTATCAATATTTGCGTTTGTATATTCTTTGCTAATTAACTCTCTGTAGTTTTCTATAAGCTGCTTAATTTCACTCTCGGTCAGTAAAATATGGACTTTGTTTTCTAAACTACTGCTAAGGGTATCTTTTGCATTTATTACAAATGTTTCGCTTTTATAGTTTTTAGGTATGTCGGTGCTTGTACTATCTTTTCGCGGATAATTTTGAATAAGATTATTGATCGTTCCGCTTGGCTGACTTCTTAAAAAGCTAAATTCATTTTTGTATTGTGTCAGCGATTTTAATAATGTATTATTTGTTTTTATAGTTTTACTAATAACGCTGTCAATGGATTTATTGATAGTTTCAGGCGTAAGCTCTCCATTTAATTTAGGAAAAATGATGCCTCCGTTAAAATTACTTTTTAATGGTGCATCGTAGATATAATCATTATCTACATCACCATTGTATATAAACTCATCGTTTTTTGCAATCAGTTTTGGGTCAACATAATAGTTCTGAATATTTTTTTTATTGGCACTACTTGCCTCGCTTAAATACATTTTACTCTGCAGAATGAAATCCTGGTTATCGGAATTGTTTTCATTTTTAAAAATAATGAATAATATTTTAGCATTATTTTTTGCCAAAATATTGAAATTATCCGGTAAAACGTTGTTTATAGATCCATCTAAACCTGTCAGGATAAAAAAGTTATTTTCAAAATTTGTTTCTGAACTCAAAAACTGGCTAATATTTGTATTACTGTTGCGTAAAATATTCTCATCCAAAATTTCATCTGGTGTCTTGATGCTTTTCTCTATTAAATCAAACCATTTTGAAAAAGATTGGGATTTTATCAAATAATAACTTTTAGATTTTCCTTTTGCTATAAACGAATATGTAAAATTATAATTTGCATATAATTCACTACTGGTCGTTAATTTAAGATTCTGTAATGCCGAAAGCGTTTTTTTTAAATATTGCTTTGTTGAGTTGTTGTTCTCAAAAACGTAATAAAAATTAATATTCTTACTTTCCAAAGCGATTTGTTCGATGGTTTTAATAGAAATGTCATCGCCTTTTAAATTTGTAATTTTGTTTTTGTCGTGGTTCCAAACATTTATGGGCAGCGATATTTTACTTGTGTTTTCAAACTTGATTGGCTCACTTGACTGATTTTCATTTACAAAAAAAGTATTCTTGTACAATTCATTAGCCAGAAAATTAATTTTTCCTGAAGAAAAATGCAGTGTATCCGCAGGATTCAGCCTGACAACCATATTATCTTCTATAGGATTCAAATATTGCAAAGGAACCCAACCAAATTTAAGATTTGTTGTGTCTTTTGGCATAACATCATCAAAATTTGATACAAAGGCTGAATTGGTGGTTTTGTTGATTTTATATACATATACAAAATCATTTAGTTTAATATTTTTTTTAGATGCCGATTCTAAATTCGGATCGTTCTTTAATAAAAGTGTACTTTTTTTGACATTTTTACCACTGGAAAACAAGTTGTCTAAGGTATTTGAAGCTACAAAATATTTTACATACTTTAAATTGACCTGGTTTTGCATCGCCCTGCTGTATTCAATGACATTTTCTTTTTTAATCCAGCCCAGATACTGTACTTCTTTTGCATTAGAAAAATGATTTTTTTTACTGCGTAAAACGGAGAATGTTCCTTTTGGTTTCCCAATCATTTTTTTATCTGCAACCACAACCTCATAATAGTTTTTATCTTCATCGATCACATACATTGGAGACAAAATATTGGCTTTATTATTTACTTTGGCACCATAAGGTTCTTCATAAATATTATTATCACTTCTATCTGAAAAAACCAATTTAAGCTGTGATTTTTCGCTTTCTTTTTGCTTTTCATTATCATAAGTGTTTACTGTTTTTCCTGTTTTCTCGATAACACTTGTGCTATTTTTAACCTGAGAAAAAACACCATTTGTTACCAATAAGCAAATCAACGAGGTATATCGAAGTAAAATATTAATTTTCATCTATTTACTTTGTTTTTTAGTTTTTTGAGTAACATTTATTTGCTTAAAGCATTTAATGGTATCTAATTTTACTTCCTGAATTATAGTAGAATTTCCGTCTAAGTAATGAAGTCCCTGACAATAACTTAAAAAATCATTGTATTTTTCTTCGTTTACCACTACTACAACATCAGACAAATCATTACATATGTACTTATTTTTCAAATAATTAACCTGTTCTTTATACATTCTTGTATCCCTTGCGCCCAGATTGGCAATAATTTGCAGGCGTTTTTTTATATCGTTCAAAACAATACCTGCAGAATCTACAACTTCTGGCTCTTTGAATGGTTCGTACAATTGAAGAATCTCTATTTCTTTTGTTATAGGATATCTGGTTTTATCTGTTTCCAATTTTACGGTATAAATACCGGGCTGGGTAAAAATATAAATAGCCTGCTTTTCATAAGAATCGATCGTTCCGGTTTCACCAAATTCCCAATACCAATTGTTTGAACTTGGCGAATATCCTGTAAACACGATTTCTTCGCCCACATAACCAAACTCTGAGCAAAATATTTTTGGAATAGAATCTTTTGCTGTCAATGCTCTTCCATTGACGATATTAATTTGTTTTGAAAAATCGAATTTATTATCAATTTTTAGTGTTACTAAATATTTACCTGCTCTGTCATAGGTATAATTTACGCTTCCTTTACTAACAATCGAATCACCGTTACCAAAATACCAGACTGCTTTTTTATCTGATATCAACGTACTGTCATTTATCTTAAAAGATAATTTTTCGTTTAATTCATACTGATGATTATCGTTATCGTCTAATATTGAAAAATCAAGATTACTTAATCTTTTATTGTACGGGAATAATAATGCCACTATAAACAAAATTATTGCAATACAAAACAAAACGATAACTACTGTTTTATTTTTAATGTTCATTTTTAAAATTTGCTTTACATTCGTTAAGACTTGTTTGTACAAGAGTATCGTTCTTTTTCACGGTACTTTCTTCAAGGTTTATCTCTAAAAAAACATTTAACAGGTTGCCGCCAATTAAACAAAAGTTATATGACGAATGAAATTCGTTATCCTTATACAATCGCTTATAATCTGATATTCTTCTTTTTACTTCATCAATACGCTGTACCTGGTTGATGTCATATTTAATAGTATCAATGGTCTGGAAAATTTTTCTGGATTTATTAGCATAATCTACTTTAATCTTCTGCATTTTTTCGTAATCATTGATTCTGTTGAGCATATCTGTATTATTAAAATTGGGTGTTTTTAATAAAAACTTGGTAACAACAATAAATATAATACAAGCACTGATGATAAATAATAAGTTGAATTTTACCTTTTTCCAATATGTTTCATCAAATTCTATTGCCTTCTTCATAAAATGGGATTATTTTTTTTTATTTTCCTGATCGTGTTTATCAATACATTTTTTAAGCTGAGTTTTATTTATCTCATAATTTGTCTCGGCTTCTTTCAAAACATCAATTTTAGTCTGTATATGTTGTAGTTCGACCAAAAACTCTTCATATAAAACAAAAGAATTTGTCAAATTTGTTTTTGATTTTTGAATCTCATTATTGATGGCAAATCTTTTCTCATTGATCAGAGACTGAAGATTTTTGCGCTCGTTTAGGGTTCTGTCTTTAAATCTTAAATCGTTGATTTCTATTAATATTTCATCTAAAAGCAGGTTCATTTCGCCTTGTTTTACTGCGATATCATTGTAATATTTATGTTTTTGCTCCAACTCGGCAACACCTTTATTTGCAGTTATCAGCGTGATATAGAGGCAACCAAAAACAAAAGCGAATGTTATAAAAAACATAATAAAAAACTTGCGCTTTTTACTGACTATTTTATCGTGATTAAGTGGGTTCATAGTTGTATGTTTAATCTAGTATTGACCACGTATTGCTTTTTGGAGCTGATACTTTGGTTTCTTCGCTAATTACAATATTTTCTTTTCTTACTCCGATGTATTCTAATTCGCTTAATTTTTGCCATAAGCGTTTTAAAATCCCCAGAAACTGATTTAGTTTTTCCAGCGTTTGCGCAATGTCATTATGGTCATAAACAGCGCTTTTTGCTTCAAACAATACACTAAGTAATTCTGAAGGTTTTACATCAATCCATTCGTAATAATATTGTAAAAGCATTTCTTTCTCTTTGTCGTCCATTAGGGTCAATGTTGAGATAAGATGATTGGCCAACACAATTATTTTGTCAAACATATACACCGGAGCTTCTTCAGAAGCTATGTTTTTAAGATAAAAGCAATGCTCTGCATAGTAATCAATTATTTTGGTACACAAACTAAATGTGTTCGATACTAATTTGTTGTTACTGGAACTGTGCGCGTTTTTTTTATGAATTTTTATCGAAAAATCGTTTAACTGATATAATTCGGTATTAACTTTTGTAATGAATTGATTTAAAGTTTCATTGTTTTTTGTTTTTACAACCGGAGCTATATATTTTCCGTCGTCAAGGAATGTACCGTTTTGAAATGCTAATTTTTTTACGATTAAAAAGTAGCCCGATAAAAAATTATCATTAACCTCATTTTTTTTGACAATATGTAACTTTATTTCCGGAAGCGCATGAGGATGATGTAACGGAATTATTTCCGGATCTGGAATACCTACAGGAATTAGATCATAAGGATTTATAGAAACTATAACATAATAATACTCTGCAGAATTTCGGTCTAAATCATTTGCATTGATACTTGCTTCAGGAAGTTTTGTACCATAAATATCCTGATTATAAGAAATTACATATCCGTTTTTAGCAATTACATCGCATTTTTTTAAATACGCAACTAATTGTCCGCCTTCAATTTTTATTTCAACATCTATAGATATATTACCTGCTGGCTGAATAGCCCCATAATTAAAGTTGTTTAACTGAACTTTATTATAATCGCTGACAATTGTTATAAAATTGAAATAATTATTGATAAAATGGTCTTTTGTTAGTTTTACACCATCTGTCCAGTTAATTGGTAAATGTATGTTTGATTTCATAATTGGTAAGTGTTATATTCTGGTATTAGTTAGTTTTTTTTAGTTAATGAAGTATTCCATACTTCATTTTAATTATTCCTCTATTGGATTTTGCTTTTTCAAAGTAACTCTCTTGGCAAAAATAGTTTGTTTGTTTTTTAGTTTACCCTCTGAAATCGTCTGATAAGGACTTAGGTTCCTAATAAATAAAGGGAAACTGAAATATTTTGCCGTATAAAAAGTCCATCCCTTATCTTCATGCTCGGCACTGGATTCAATGGCATCATTGGGAAATCTATAATTTTGGTCTTCAATAAACTTATCAAACCAATTACCCAGATTAACATCCTGGGCAATTTTTACATCAAATTTTGAAAAAAATTCAGAATTGCTTTTTTTCTTTATATGTATTGATACCTGCATTAAACGAAACTTATCAATATTGTCCCAATACTCAATGTCTTTACGTTCTTTTCCAACCCTCCAATATTCATAAAATGACTCAGGAATCTGTAAATATTTTTTCTTTGATTCCTGAAAAAAGATTGGCGCAAATAACCATAGAATATTAAGCATACTGATATGTGCATAACTGGAAATCGCGATATAATTAAACGCCAGATAGTAAATCCAGGAAGAGAGAATTGCTACAATTAAAAAAAGAAAAACTTTTGCCGGAGCACTATTTTGTATTTCTATCTTTTGAAACATGGCTGAATCCATAAAATACAACAATCCAACTCCGAGTATTAAGTACCATAATACTGAAAACAATAAGCCAAACCAAATAAACTCATTGTTAAAAAACGCAAACAAACAAGGTAAAGCTGCTATAAGCGAAAAGCATAAAATAAATATTATGGCCGCCTTGGCTTTTATTTTTATACTCGAAAACTGACTCATAATGAGTGTTATAATAAGTATCAAAAACGGCGCTAAAAGGTATTTTAAAAAAAAGGGTAGTATTGTATTCATAGGTGAATGTTATCTCTTTTATTATAGTTTAAAAATTATAAAATGGTATTTATACCTAAATAGTTTTCGTTTAGTTTTATCCCTAATTGATAGTTATTAAAAAAAACAATATCAACTTTTCTGTTGCTAATAAGAAAGTATTCTAATACTTTTCGCGTAAGTTCCATCTTGTTTTCTAAAATGGGATAATTAATATTTCCTTCAAAATATAAGGTCACCTCAACATCATCAATCTCACTTTCTACTGCTCCGCTAAGTCCTAAATCAAAGCCTAAAGTACCTTCACTTAGTTTTAAAAAAGGAGATGTCGTAAATACATGTTTTTTATATTTTAGTTTTACTACATTGCCTAGCAGCATTTCTAAAACTTTCTCCAACTCCGGAAGATTTTCTTTTAGCTTTTCGGCTTCACACAGATAAATGAACAGATTCTTTTTTTGTTCTTTAGATAAATTAAAATCAATGCCAACTAGTTCATCTACTATATTTAGAAACAAATCAATCTTGTCCTGAAACAAGTGTAAGCTTCTGATCGCATAATGAGTATTGGCAAAGAAAATCTCATTATCAAAAGGCATAAAGAAATCTAAAGCATTCTTTTCTGTTTCTTTATTTTCTCTAACCGCCTCCACAATCTCTTTGTTTGACATTGTAGGATTGCTAACAGACAAGGGATGAAAAAGCAGTTCGGGTAAATTATGGTAAATGCTGTTTTTTGCCAAATGCAAAACAAGCGCTTCCTTGGTAAATCTGGAATCTTCCTGATATAACATTGAAGAGAGATCAATAGCATCTCTGGAATTGTTCCTTTTTGAAAGACCTTTGTGCCTAACAAAGACTTCGGTATCATCTTTTAGAATATTCTGCAATTCATAAAAAAGAATTTCACCTCTTAAATTAAAATTAAGCTGTTGTTTTAAAACTGAAATATCCTGTTCCATAACTTACTTTTTTTCCCAAATAAACTCATCTTCTTTTATATCTAAAACAATAGCTTCATTCTCAAGAATAGCTTCTGATATAATTAATTTTGAAATTGTTTTCTTAAGATACGTTCTCACAATTCCGGCAATAGGTCTGGCGCCATACTTTTTAGAAAATCCTTTATTTGTCAGATATTCTAAAGCACCATCTGATAGATCAAATGAAATATTTTTGATGCTTATTAATTGCTCTTGCAAGCGATTTAAGTGTAATTTAAAAATAGCTTTGGCAATTTCTATATTGATAGGGGCAAATGGAACAACCTCTGTCAAACGGCCTAAAAATTCAGGTCTGAAATGCTGACTCATGATCTCAATTAATTGATTAGAAGTTGGTAAATGACCACTTTCTATTTGCTCCTGAATCCATTGGCTTCCAATGTTTGATGTAAAAATGATGATCGCATTAGAGAAATCACCTTCACGTCCTAATTTATCATGAATTTTTCCTTCATCCATAATTTGCAAAAACACATCATAAACAGAGCTGTGTGCCTTTTCGATTTCGTCAAAAAGTACAACTGAATATGGTTTTTGCCTAATTTTATTAACCAGCATCCCTCCTTCTTCATACCCTACATATCCTGGAGGAGCACCATATAATAAAGCTGCCGAATGTTCTTCTTTAAATTCTGACATGTCAAATCGAATCATCGCATTTTCATCATCAAACAACAATTCAGCCAGCGTTTTTGTCAATTCTGTCTTTCCTGTTCCTGTTGGCCCTAAGAAAAAGAAGGATCCAATAGGCTGTTTAGGATTACTCAAACCACTTCGGGATTCGATAATAGCTTCGGATAACGTTTTTATAGCATGCGATTGTCCTTTTACCCTTTCCTGCAATTTGTCTTCGATTGTTAAAAGCTTTTCTTTTTCGCCCGCGCTTATTTTTCCCAACGGTATCCCGGTCGCATTAGAAACAACTGCCAGAATCTCAGATTTTGTTACAACCGTAATTTTTTCTTTTGCTATATTTTCAATGTTCGATGCTAATTTCTCAATATCTTCAAAAGTAACCGGTTCATTTTTTTGTCTTTTCGAATTTTCTGTAACATCAATTTTACTAGTTACAACACAGCTTATTCGATTGTATATTTCCTTTTCAAGCAAACTCATTTTTGATTCATCAGCGGGATCAGATTCTTTTATCTGTTCTTTTATTTTTACAATTTCTACTAATGAATTTGCATTGGAAACAATTACTGATGAAGCCGTTCTGTCTAATAAATCAATTGCTCCGTAAGGCAGTTTTTTTTCTTTATAAAATCGTTTAGACAAATGAATTGCTTCCTGTATTACCTCTTCATTAATGGCTATTTTATAATGCTTTTCTAATTTATTTTTATAAATATTTAAACATTCAATCAGTAAAGAATAATCCAGCTCTTCAATAAAAATGTTCTCAAATTTTCCGTTTATAGTAGTTCCTTCAATTGATTTTCTATAAGAATCAGCATCAATTGAGGCAATAATATTAATATCACCCTGGGTTAATTGTGTATTAATAATATTGATGACAGCATTTGATTTAGAGTTTGATGAGTTTAGCAATACCTGTATATCATCAATAAAAAGAATGCTTTTTCCGTTTTTGGATAATTTTTCAAAAATTTCAATAAGCTTTTTCGAAATCTCATTTTCATTACTGCAATTTGCAACGAGTTTAGAAACATTTAAAGATAAAACAAGTGTTTCTTCAAAGAAATTAGGATCTGTTTCGTGTAAATTGTGAATAAGGTTTTTTATAATACTTGTTTTTCCAATACCAGATTCTCCAATTAATAAAATACCATGGTTTTCATATCTTTCTATATTTTCTAGTATCAGTCGAACTTCTCTATTTCTGCCAATGATACTGCTTCCTTCTTCAATAATATTTTTTTTATATAAAGTATCGCAATAGCTAATGTCGATCGTTTCCTGCTCATCTGCATTGTCTGCCAGGCTAAAACTCTTTTGATTATTTCTAAGTCCAAAGTGTTTCAAAAGTTCCTTATCGCTTAAGTTTAAGCCATCAATTTGTTTGTCACTATAAACCAATCCTGGTTTAATAATGGCAATAAAAACACAAAATGCATCGATAGAATCGGCCCCTAATCTAATTTTATTGAAATTTGATTCTGTAAAAACGTTTTCAACTTCGGTATCACTTGTAATACTATTATCATTGGTTTGAGATGAAGTGTACACTTCTTTTCTCACATCAAACCATTCTTTTATATATTCTATATCTTTAGATAGTGATTTTAATACTTCTACTAATCCTGTTGGTTCAAATAATAATGCATACGCTAAATGAGCTACCCCATATGTACTGTGACCATCCTGAATTGCTAATGATTTAGCTGATTTAATTGCAGATAATAAGCTTGGACTATAATCTAATTCGTTCATAAGTTTAGTTAATTGTAATTTGAAACGGAATGTTCATAACCGATTGTTTTTCTAATGTTTCTTTTAAAAACATCTCTATTTTTTTCTTGTTTTCTATCTGCAAAGCATATTTTTCCTGTAAAACAACTTCGATATCAATGGTTCTGTATACTCCTTGTTTTCTATTGCTGCTTATCCCTACTCCATCTTTAATTAAAACATCTTTAGTGATGTTTCTTAAATGATAGTCTACCGCTGATTTTATATCCTGTTTGGTTACTAAGCGCTCTTTTGACAAAAACCCGTAACGTAGATTGATTAGCTTCTCGACTTTGTTATTCCTGTAAATCCCTCCAATGGAGCTTGTTTCAAAAATGGTAGAATCCTGAGCTAATTCGGATATAGAGGTTTGCTTTAAAATAGTGCCTTTTTTTAAATTATTGGCCACCTGTCCATTCGAAGTCCAATACGAATAGTAAAGAATTTTAGATTTCTCCGTTTCATGAATTAAAGCATATACTTCCTCCTCATTAACCTGACTGTAACTGCTATTAATTTTACTTTCAATCGAATTAAGTTCTTCGTTGATTCTGGTCATTGTAGCATCAATATAATCTGCATTTATATTAGAAAAAGAACCAATATCTTCTCGTAGTGCCCTTGCCAGTTTTTTAAGAAAAAATTTTGCATTACGCGAATCATAATTTTCTAATCCGCCATAAAAAATAGTAAATGTATTTGAGGTAAGCGAATTAGCTTGTTTTATACCATTTGTAAATTCAATGTTTTTTTCGTTAAAAATTTTCATTACATCAAGAAAATGGGTATTTCTCTCTGCTTTCATCGGGAACAGACGCCCTTCGATCTGAGCATTATGAACTCTGTTATTTAACTTTCTATTGACAATTGGAAACGTATTTATTTTTATTTGAATTTTATCGAATTCTGTTTTAGTAAAAATTTCAGGAAATATAAATTCTAACCAGATCAATCCTGTATCTTTTTTGCTGGTTTTTAGCTCTTCTTTATCTATTTCAAATCTGTCTAATATCGATTCGTATACTAGGTTTTCTACGTTAAGCTTTACTTTGTAAATAGAATTTTTATAGAATGATTTTATATTTTCAGCATAATGTTTATTATCCTGAACTTCATCAAAAGTTTCATTTTCGATTTCAATATTATTCCCTAAAGAATCCTTTACTTTTATAAATTGCAAAAAGTTATCTAATGATGAGTTTTCTGTTATAAAAGTAAATTTCAATGAATTAAGCTTTTCCAGATTTTCTTTCGAAACATCTAATCCAACCCAAATACGATGATCTAAAACTTTATTTTGTGCAGATAAATGCTGTACCGTTTTTGAAGAATCTATTAAAAATGAGTCATACATTTGAAAACTAATCTCTCCTTCTACAATATTTTCATTTGTAAAAGGTGTAAAATAGATATCATAATCAACATTGGTGACCATTCCAGATTTTACAACAAATTCAGTATCATTATTTAGTATAACAATACCTTTGGTAGCCGTTGTACTTGCCAAAGTATGAGCCGGCATTGGCAAATTCCACTGACTTGGTACGATCTCCTGGGCAATTCGTTCGATAATTTTATTATCAGATTCTACTCCTTCCTGATACAAATAATAAAGTTCATGAACAAAAACATCTAATAACATCATCACCAAAGGATCTGCCATATTGATATCTTCAATTCCCCAAATTTCCAGGCATTTTTTTTGTATCCTGTTCTTTATTTCGATAAACTTAACGTCTTTCATATTTTATTTTATTGCGAAATTGGGCTAATATTCAACTTTGTGTGAAAATTAAATGGAATTAAACTTTCTATGATCGAACCTTTTACGACTATATTGGCTTTTCTTCTAATACTTGAACCTAATTCTTTATCATTAATTTCATCTAAAGAAATTGAAACTTCACTTAGAATTAGTCTTTTTTCGAAAGCCTGAATTGAATCATATAATGATTTTCTGACCAAATCTTCCCAGTCTCTTTTTTTAATATGTTGATTAAATTCTAAATCCCAAATAATCGTGCCATAGCTTGGTGTCTCTGGAATCTCACCAAAAGAAGTTGTAATTATCATCATAATATTGTACGCAATCGACTCGTCAATCTTACAAAAATTCTCCTGCGACCCTTTAAGCAAAGACTTAAAATTAACGGGGTATTTCAGATATTTCATCTTAAAAAATATTAAGTTGTTTTTTAACAAAAATTATGGTGTTTCTAATTTTTTAACATAGTACGACAAAAATCCAAATAAAATACTTACAAATCAATATTATTTAGAAGTTTTTTTTTATTAGTTTTACAAAATTAACTAAAAATCTTATAAAATTATGAGCATGTTCAATTATGGTATTGGTGGCAATGAAGTGAAGGTTGATGCCAATGAATCAATTTTAGAAATTCCTTCAAACAGAACATTACTAATTCAAAAACTTACAAATGAGCAACCGGTGGGACCCGAAGCTGTGTATGATTTGCAGACAGTAGAAGCTGTGTTTGAAAAGTACAAACCAAGTGTAGATTTTGAATTTACTACTGAAGAAGGTTCGGATTTAAATGAATCTATGGTATTTCAAAACTTAGGAGATTTTGGAGCAAAATCAATTAAGGAGAATAGCCCTTTTTTAAACAAATTAAATACTGAAAAAGAACAAGCTTATAAAATTGTGCGTCAACTTTCCAGTAACAGAGGATTAATTAAAGCCATTCAGGACCCTGCTGTCAAAGAGGCTATAATTGAATTACTTGAAAACGCTAAGAATGAAATTAACAACAATAAACTATAAATATGGCAACTCAAACTAAAGAACAAAAAAGTCATGGTTCTTCAACCGAACAATTGCTACAGGAACAAGGCAGCAAAATAAATTTATTAAATGAATATGGCGGTTTTGCCTTTTTAGAAAATGTAATCGACGGATTGTCAAACTTAAACCCTACGAGAAAAGCGAGAAAAAATATTTTTCTTAATGATGCACAATGGGAAAATGAGAGAACAACTCTAACCAATAGACTTGAGTTATGGTTGGATTTATTAAAAGGCAACGATTCTGTTGAATCTATGATTGAAGTGGCAAATGCAAAAGCTACATCTGCAGATTCAACATTAAACAGGAATTTAAAATACGCATTAAATGTTTCAAGAGAGCTGGAAACATCTTACCGCAGTGTCGCTTTATTCTATAAAAATGCTGAAAGCGATAAAATTAAAAATGTAACTATCGTAAATGCAGATATATCTCAATTAAAAGATTTAGATAATACTTTGTTTATTGATTATGTTTCAAACGAATTAAAACAAAATTTTGACAGACTAGATTTGAGAAAAAACTACTCCATTCTTTCAGTACCCGGTTATTTAGGTTCTAATGCCGTTTTAGATAAATGGTCTAAAATAGCACACGAAAACAAAACGGTATTATTAACCGATTTTCAAGACCTTGAAACTCCAGATGACGTTATAGATATTTTCTTTAATGCAAATCATACAGGTGGTGATGTATTTAAATCTAACACAATCATGACTTGTAACTATTTACTGGGAAGAAGTAAATATGATGAAGTTGGAGAGGAAGATAATTTATATGTACCGCCATCCACTTCTTTAGCCGGTAAAATCTACAAAACGCTAATGTCTCAGGTTGTTGCTGGTAAAAAATTTGGAGGTCTAAACGAAGTAGAAAGTGTTCGTTTTGATTTGAAAAAGAGCGAAATTTCAGAGCTTGAAAAAATGGGTCTTGTACCAATGGTAAATGAGTATAGTAAAATTATGGCTTTCTCTGCTAAAACATTATTTAACGGAGACAACTTAGGTTTACAAACTTACTCTGTAGTAAGAGTATTTGACCACATTACAAAAGTACTTTTCGACTTTTTAAACAGAAGAGCTTTTGAAAACTGGACAACAAGAACAGAAGCTGATTTAAGAAGCCAAATCATTAAGTTTTTAGATGGAATTAAAGGGCCAACTAATCTTATTGAGAAATTTACAGTGATGAAAATTGAACAAGATAAAACTCAAAAGGACAGAATTTTATTAGACATCCATATCACACCATATTTTCCAGCTAAAAGCTTTGTAATTCAATTAGATGGACATAAAGGAGACGGTCCTGAAGAAGCTGTTTGGCATAGTGACTACAAACAGGTTTAAACAGACATTTACCTATCAAATTTATTTTGACCCCAAAAAGTTTTTTAAAGCTTTTTGGGGTTTTTTAATATAAAATTATTCTTATAATTCCAGCACGAATTTTCTTCTATTGTTGTCAAATTTTAAGATAGAAACCAACTAATTAAGTTAAGATAGTCTTATAAAGTTGTTATTATATAACAAGTGACTAAAATTATATAAACAATAAATTGAATTCAGCATTTACATTTGACATGTTGTTAAAATGATTAATAAAAATCAAATTAGACTTTATTTAATCAAACATAGGAACGCTCAAAACTTTTATGAATCCTTTTAAAATTCAATACAAATGGTTTACTTAGATACTGACTTAATGCGATTTTTAGATGCACAAAACAAACTTTATCTTACTGCACTTTCAGAAATAAAAAAAGGCAAAAAACAAACTCATTGGATGTGGTTTATCTTTCCACAAATAAAAGGACTTGGCACTAGCAGCGTTGCCAATTATTACGCAATTCGCGATCTGAAAGAAGCTAGTGAATTTTTGCAGCATCCCGTATTAGCAAAAC
Source organism: Flavobacterium sp. MEB061 (assembly GCF_000834715.1). Lineage (NCBI taxonomy): Bacteria > Pseudomonadati > Bacteroidota > Flavobacteriia > Flavobacteriales > Flavobacteriaceae > Flavobacterium > Flavobacterium sp. MEB061. Next base: position 249,669 of record NZ_JXQR01000059.1, read on the forward strand.
ATCTTGTAGAAATTTCAAAACTTTTACTGACTTTTAAAAGAAAATCTATTGAGTCTATTTTGGGAGATTTGGATGCTCGTAAACTACGTTCATCCATGACGCTTTTCTCTCAGGTAGAAAATGCCGATCCGGTTTTTAAAGAAGTTCTAGATACATTTTTTTCTGGTCAGTTAGATTCACAAACTTTGTCATTAATTAATTCTTCTAGTGTGAAGTTGGCTGTGGCTTAATTAGAATAAAAAAGTGCACAAAAAATGTACACTTTATTTATTCATTTATAATGTATTTTAGTTTATTTCTTAATTCTAATCAATAAGTCTTTTAATTTCTAATCTTTATTTATAAAATAGAGCTTTTGCTCATAATTAGCAATTGAAGTCAAAGCATTATAAATATATTTTGCTACCAAAGCCCCACCATCCACATTAATCAAATCAACATCATCTTCCGGAGTATGATATTGCGGATGCCCTCCTGTATGGAAACCTATTACAGATATTCCAGATTTGTAAAATGAAACATGATCAGAACCTCCCACTTCTCCTGCGTGAATTACGGGATTGAGCCCGCTGTTTTCACCTAGTTTTTTCATTAGTTCTACTCCGTCGGGAAAAGTTCCGGCGCCTCCCATATAGATTTGTTTTTCTGCATTTAATCTTCCTACCATATCCATGTTGAGCATTACTTTTACGGCGGTTTTTTCGACCGGCAAATGAGAAACAAAATATTTAGATCCTAATAAGCCTTCTTCTTCTCCGCTAAAGGAAATAAAAATAATACTTCGTTTTGGTTTGACTTTCGCTTTAGATAATTCTTCTAATATACACAACAAAGCCGAAACTCCGGATGCATTGTCATCTGCTCCGTTGTGAATCGCTACAACATCTTTCTTTTTACTTCCGGATGCTTGTCCGCCCCAACCCCAATGGTCATAATGAGCTCCAATTACTATATACTCATTTTTTAGATTTTCATCAGATCCTTCGATATAACCAACAACGTTTTGGGTTTTAACGCTGTCTGATTTTACTTTGTTCAACCCTTCTTTTACAAAAAGACTGAAAGATTGGTAATAACTATCGTTGAACTTTTTCAGACCATATTTCTTAAAATATTTTTCGATATAAGCTGCTGCATCATTATTGCCTTTTGTTCCCGGAAAACGACCTTGCATTTTATCTGACGAAAGATACTTATCGTGTTTGTAAAATGTTTTGGGATTGATTCCGTTTTGAGCATTAATTGCAATATTGGCAAATAATGTAAATAGAAATACGGTCTTAAATTTTGAATTTTTAAAAAGTTTCATCATAAGCGTTTATTAATTTAACACATAGAGACATAGTATTCGTAGCTTAAAAAAAAGGCGTTCACTTGCATTAACAAACATAGTTTCTTTGGGACTATGTGTGAGAAACTAGTTTCTTTTTATATTCTTTTTTTACTCATTTCAATATAAATCTATGTTTCTATGTGTTAAAACAAATTATAGCAACGAGTTATGCTATTTATCTAATTCACATCAAAACTTACGTGCTTGATGTATTTTCGATTATAAGTATATAAAACATGTACTTTTTTATCTGAGGTTTGAATAATAGCGGGATAACTGAATTCGCCTTCGGGTTGATATTCCAAATCGAAAAGTTTTTGCCAATGAATTCCATCTTTTGAATGTTCTACGTCTAAAACATTTCTTCCATTAAACCAGTCTTTTCCTTGTTTTAGTGGGTTATTAACGACCAGGAAAGACTTTTTAGATAAACTTAAAGCATCAATTCCTGAATTTGAATTCACAACATTTATACTATCTGTTTGACTCCAACTTTGACCGCTATCTTGCGACCAGCTTGTAATTAGTTTATTGTGTTTGCTTCGAAATAACATCTGAATGTTTTTATCTGAATGCATCAAAAATGTCGGCTGAATAATGTCGAAATTCTGATTGTTTTCGATGTTTATTTTCTCCCACTTTCCAGTTGCTTCTGTATAGGTTTCTACGTGGCTTCTCCATTCATTTTTTTCTACGCTTTCTGTACTGCTTCCGCATAAAATAACTCCCGGGGTTGCTTCAATCGGTTTGTTTTTTATTGGTCCTAAAATACCTTCAGGTAAATATTCGGGATTACTCCAAGTTGTTCCATCATCTTTAGAAGTAATCATAGCGCCAAACCATTCTCTTGGATTTTTACCAACTTTATAAAACAAGTATAAGGTTTTGCTTTTGGCTTTAAATAAAACAGGATTCCAACAAGCCAGAGTGTCTTTTTCCTTTATTAAAGGTTTAATCAAGTTTTGCGGTGCAGACCAGGTTTTGTTTTTATAGTTTGAGAAATAAATTCCAACGTCTTTTGCACCTTCGTAACTTCCGCCAAACCATGCCGCCATAATTTCGTTTGGTTTTATTTCGACCAAAGTTGCAGCGTGACTGTTTGTAGTAATTGGTTTTTGTGTTATAAAATTATTTCTAATATTATAAGCTTGTGTGTTCTGTTTTTGAGAAGTACAAGTAATACTTATCAAAACGAATAATAGTATTGAATGAAATTTTGAAATCATTGTATTGTAAAAGTTTTTAAAGTGAAATTTGAATGGCAATTTCAAATCTCACTTTTCAATTTAATGGCGGGAATTATTTTTTGCTCAGGCCTAATTTATGTCCCCAAACAGCATAGTATAAAATAATGATATAACATGGCAACAAAATCCAATATCCTTCTGTAGCTGCTTGAGCTGTTGCAAAAGTATCATTGATTCCAAACGAAACCATATCGGCTTTGGTTAAATCTACAATTTTTCCATATAAAGGCGGAATAACTGCTCCTCCGGAAATTGCCATAATCAACAATGCCGAAGCCGTTTTGGTAAACTTTCCCAAACCTTTTAATGTTAATGGCCATATTGCAGGCCAAACAAGTGCATTTGCAATTCCTAGCGCTGCCACAAAAAGTATAGAAACAAAACCTGTCGTGAATACAATGCAAAGACAAAATATGATGCCTAAAATAGCACTTATTCTTAAAGCCAAAGCCTGAGTAATAAATCTCGGGATTAAAAATACGCCCAAAATATAAGTACCTACCATTGCCATTAAAGTAAACGTTGTAAAAAACTTAGCATCTGCTGCAGGAAATCCTAATGAAATACCATAAGCAATAATAGTGTCTCCAGCAATAACCTCAACACCAACGTACATGAACAAGGTTAATACGCCCAGCCATAAATGCGGAAACTGAAAAATACTTGTTTTTGTTGTTTCGCCTTCTTTTGATTCTTCAATTGGTGCCGCTTCAACATCTGGCAAAGGGGCTTTTAAAATTAAAACTCCCAAAACAAATAAAACAATAGCCATTATTAAATATGGTGCTACTACACTATCAGCCATCGTATCTAATAATTGTGCTTTTTCTGTAGCGTTTACAACACTCAATTTTTGTTGAATTTCATCAATTCCTGATAATAAGATTGCTCCAAAAATTAAAGATCCCAGTGCACCCGCTATTTTATTGCAAATACCCATAATAGAAATGCGTTTTGCAGCACTATCAATTGGCCCCAAAATAGTGATATAAGGATTTGATGCCGTTTGTAATAATGTCATTCCTGTACCCTGAATAAAAATACCCATCAAAAACATCCAATATGTTCTCGCTTCAGCTGCTGGTATAAAAATTAAAGCACCTAATCCTATAATAAACAATCCGAGTGACATCCCTTTTTTATATCCAATTTTATTTAAAATATAAGAGGCCGGCAAAGCCATCACCACAAACGAAATATAAGATGCTGATGCTACTAAAAGTGATTGCGCAGATGTTAATTCGTTTATTGTTTTCATAAACGGGATTAATGCGCCATTAATCCAGGTTACAAATCCAAAAATAAAAAATAGTCCGGCAATAATTAGTATTGGTATTAATGTGGTTTGGTTAGATGAGGATGGTTTATTGGTATTAGCCATAATTTTATTTTTTGCTGGTTATCTTCTTTCTTCATTTTTATTGACTCACATTAAAATTGAGATAACCTTTTTTATTATTCTGTTTTCATTGTTTTTTTGCTATTTTAGAAATAGTCGTATAAAACAAAAGGAGAGTTACCTCTCCTTTTATCCTTAAAGTAACGAACCTCTTTATCTTTACTTTATTTATTTGATGTCCCACCAAAGTCTTGTACCACCTGAGTCAGGACCTCCAAGTTTTGTGATAGCATCTGTAACGGCATCTCTGTTTGAAGAGTATTCGTTTGTAACAAAGATTACACGTTTCATTAAACTTTTTCCAACACCTGCTTCAACATTATCTGTGTTAATAGGTGGGTAGATTACTTTTGCATCACTTCTACGTAAGTCAGCCCATGCTTCCCAAGATTCAGGGAATATTGCTAAATATTTTTGAACCGCAATTTGTGTACGTTGGTTTGCTTCAGAAGCGTCCCATGCAACAGGAAGTGTTACCGGAACTGTTTCTAAACCTATAGTTGGGTAAAGAGCTGCAGCAGATGGTACAGATGGTGTAGATGTTCCTGCAATATAATTAGCAATCGCAGTTGGATCTGTAATTCCCCATTGTCTCAATGATAATGAAATCCCCTGCTCGTATAAAAATTGTGCACTACCATTCATATTCCATCCATTCAATGCACCTTCAGCTCTGCTTAAATAATTTTCAGAAGCCATGAAGATTTCAATATTTTTAGTTTCGCTTAGAGTTCCGTTAGAACCGCTTCCTAATACGTCATTATTAAACATAGAGAAAGTTGTTGTTCCAAACTGACCTTGTAAACCTCCAACTGGTCGACCTCTATAAAATTGAGCTGCAGGTGCAGCTGTAGGATTAGCTGGTGCGAACCATTTAGCAAGTCTAGGATCACCATATCCTACAAGTAAACTTTCCATAGATGCAGTCATATAATACCCCCATGCATTAACAATCATATTCATGTTGTTTGGTGTAATATTACTAACTTTAAAAGTAGCACTTTCCTCATTATTTTCTATAACACCCGCAGCTACTGCAGCTTCTGCCTGAGTTTTTGCTTTTGCAGGATCTACATCAGAAATTCTTAAGGCTAAACGTAATCTCATACTGTTACCAAATCTTTTCCAGTTTGCAACATTTCCTGAATACACTCTGTCATTTGGCTGAAGTGCAGCCACTGTAGTTACAGAAGTACCACTAAGTGTAGCATTTGCTTCGTCTAACAATTTGAAAAAATCTCCGTAAATAAAATCTACACTATCATAAGGTACTTTTTCTTTATTATTTCCTGCTTCTGTATAAGGAATTGGACCATAAGCGTCTACCATTTGATTGTACATGAATACTTTCCATATTTTCAATACAGCAAGAGCTTCTGCATTTCCTTCAGATGCTTTAATAGCATTGTTCAAAGCTGGTACAGCAACTGTGTAAAATCTTAACCATCCACGTCCTTCATAACCATTTACGAAAGCATTTCTTTCTGTACCATATCCACAACTAAGATATTGTGTAAACGTTGATGGTAAAATACCTGTTGCAATACCCCAGGTTCCCTGATCATCAACTCCTGGAGATGAATAAGAACCGTTGTGTATCCCTGCATATAATGCTGACGCAAACGCAGGACCTGCAAGAGTTTGATCTAACTGATCTTCTGTTAAGGTATTTTTGTTAGTATTTATTTCATCAAAATCCTTAGTACAGCTTGAAAAAACAGCGAGCATCGACACGACAACTCCTATTGTTTTAATTTTATAATTTTTCATATTATCTCTCTTTTTTTAAATTAAAATTAAAATCCAAACCTTACATTAACACCGTACTCTCTTGTTGAAGGAATGTTAAAAGATTCAATACCTTGTAAATTTCCTGTACCTGCTCCAGCTTCTGGGTCAAAGTATTTTGCTTCATTCAAGAAGAAAAATAAGTTTCTTCCAACTACTGAGAAGTCAATACTTGCGAAACCAGTGTTTTGTAACATACGTTTTGGAAGAGAATATCCAAAAACAAGTTCTCTTAATCTAATGTTTGTAGCATCATAAATAAAAGGCTCTGCTACCGGAGTTCTTTGTCCGATTGCTGTCCAATATTGTTCTGCAGTAATACTTGTTGTATTTGGAGCATAAGTAGTTACACCACCAGTAGTTGTTCCTACAACACCATCAACAACAATTCCGCCTTCTCTTCCTGCCAAAGTAATATCACTTACACCTAAACCAGCTTGTCTTGCTTGTGTATAAGAGATCACTTCTCCACCAATTCTGAAATCAACAAGGAAACTTAGTGAAAAATCTTTGTATTTGAAATTATTTTTTAATCCTGCAGTCCAGTCCGGGTTAAAGTTACCGGCACGAACACTAAAATCATCAGTTGCTAAAGGTATACCTGCAGCATTTACAATCATTTGACCATCTGGAGTTCTTTGGAATCCTTTGATGTATAAATCTCCGTACTCTCCACCTTTCACAACTTTACTTCTAACCAATCTTCCTTCACCAATAACCAATTCCTCTCTGTTATCATAGATAGAAGTAATTTTAGATTTATAAGAAGCATAATTTGCCATAACATCCCAAGAGAAATTCTCTGTTTGAATAGGAGTTGCAGTAAGTGTAAGCTCGATACCTTTGTTTTCGATATCTCCACCGTTTAATACAGCTCTTGATTTTGAAGAAGACTCAGGAGTGTTAATGTAGAAAATCTGATCTGATGTTTTTGTTTGGAAATAGGTAAAATCCAATCCTAAACGATTTTTAAAGAATCTAACATCTGCACCAAACTCAGAAGAACTTGACATCTCTGGTTTTAAATTAGGATTTGCAGCTGTAGTTTGAGAATACAACATACCACCATTACCACCAATATAAGATAATTGAGAACTTGTTTGATAAGGATCTGTATCATTACCCACTTTTGCGTAAGAAGCTCTTACTTTTGCAAAGCTAATAACTTCCGGCAAAGTAGCCATATCAGAGATTACTGCTGAAAGACCTGCTGATGGATAGAAGAAAGATCTGTTTTGAGAAGGTAAAGCAGAAGACCAATCATTTCTGGCTGTGATGTCTAAGAATAAGTAGTTTCTGAAACCAATTTGAGAGAATCCGTAAACAGAGTTAACTTGTTTTTCTGACATTGCTGAAGTTGATGTAACTGTCGCAACATTGATCAAAGAAAAATAGTTTCTTTTGCTTAAAACTCCTCCAGATGTTAAAGAAGAACTAGACTGTTTCAACATGTTGGCACCAGCATTAAGACCAATTGTGAAATCTCCAAATTTCTCTTTATAAGAAAGTAATGCATCAGTATTAAATTCACTTACTGTTTCATAGAATTCACTATATGAACCTAAGTTGTTGTTAAATGCTCTGGTTGCATATCTGTTTCTAATTGTTTTGTTAGTCATTTGATCTAAACCAGTTCTTACTTGTAAACTTATCGTATTTGTAATATCGTACTTAAGAGATGCAAGACCAATGAATCTGTTTCTTCTGTCATCGCGTGAATCGTCACGTAATGCAGACCAGTAAGGATTTCCTCCTGGAGAACCTGCTTCGTCAATAAAGTAATTTTGTTGCAATTGACCTGCTGCATCAGTATATTCAAAATCTCTGTATTCATTAAATTTAATACTACGAGGCAATAAATAAGCTGAAGTACCAATAGACTCCTCACCTGTTCTTAATAAATTATCAATGTTTTGAACGATGTAGTTTGTTTTTACATCCAAAGAAAATTTATCAGATAATTTACTAGTCAATCTTAAGTTAAGGTTGTGTCTGTCTAAAGCATTACCCTGAACGATACCTTCTGCACGTGTATTTGTATAAGAGAAATACCCTTGTGCTTTTTCATTTCCGGTAGTGATAGATAATGTATTTGCTAAATTATAACCTGTTTTATAAAAATCAATAACATTGTTTGGCTGTGGGCTGTAATCTGTAGTTGCAGGACCTGCATAATTCGGATTACGTTGCAACTGCCATGCCGCAACTTGTCTTCCGTCTAATTTTCCTCCCCAGCTTGATACAGAAATAGGGTTATAAACTCCTCCATCTCCCTGACCGTACTCGTTTTGGAAATTTGTCAAATTGTAAGCTGTAGAAGCCATAAAATTAGATGACAACGAAACTGAAGTTTTACCAGCTTTACCAGACTTAGTAGTAATAATGATAACACCATTACTCGCTCTGTTTCCGTAAAGTGCTGCAGCAGATGGTCCTTTAAGAACTGTCATCGAAGCAATGTCTTCCGGGTTAATGTTTGAAATACCATCTGGCTGTGTAGTTCCTCCTGTATCAATATCAGGATTACCAGTTGTAGTTCCATTACTAATTGGCACACCATCTACTACATACAATGGTTGGTTATTACCATTAAGAGACCTGTTACCTCTTAAAGTAATTCTTGATGAACTTCCTACACCATTTGAAGTCGTAGAATAGTTAAGTCCTGCTACCTTACCAGAAAGTGAGTTGGCAACGTTTAAAGACCTAGCTTGAGATACCTCAGCTACATCAATGTTCTGAGCAGAATAAGTAACCGCTTTTTTCTCTCTTTTAATACCAAGAGCAGTTACTACTACTTCGCCTAACTGATGCGTATCTGCACCTAAAGTTACATTGATAGTAGTTTGTCCTGAAACAGGAATCTCTTTTGAGGCAGAACCAACATAAGAGAAAACTAAAACTGCTGATTGATTGGGAACATTGATACTAAATTTACCATCAAAATCTGTTGATACACTAGTTTTCGTTCCTTTAACGACAACATTTGCTCCAGGGATCGGAATTCCGCTAGAAGCATCTGTTATCATTCCCTTTACTGTTGAAGTTTGTGCCTGAAGATTTTGAAATCCAAGCAAGCACACCAACAACAATAATTTTAGTACGTCTTTAATCATATAGGTTGTTTTTTGAGTTAATAACATGTTAAATTTAAGGATCCCGTTTGTTAACTAAATCATTATTTCGACAAATGACATCTTTGAAAAGGTGTTCGACAAACTTTTGTTTAAAACCCCTGATTTTACTATTAAAATCCTTACGTTTTCAGGGGTTACATATTATTAATCTTTACGTTTTATCAGTTTCTTAAAGGAATTCGAAATAAAACACTTAAAACACTACGTATTTTACTTTCCCCTTCGTCGAAAATACTATTCCACAACCTTAAAATTTAACTTTTGCAAATCTGTAGAATTCCCGCCTACCATAACTTCAAAGTCACCAGGCTCTACGACACGCTTCATTTCTCTGTTCCAGATAGATAATTCATCAGCCGTTAATGTAAATTCTACTTTTTTGGTTTCGCCTTTTTTAATAAACAACCTTTTGAAACCTTTTAATGTTTTTCTTGGAGTCGTTACACTACTATATACATCCTTAATATATAATTGTACGACTTCATCTCCATCATAATTTCCTGTATTTTTAACATCTACACTTACTTTCAATTCACCATCGGCTTTAATTTCTTTTGTATTGATAGCAAAATTTGAATATTCAAACTTGGTATAACTTAAACCGTAGCCGAATGTGTATAATGGATTTTCGCTTTCAGAAACATATCTGTGAATTGCAGATGGTTTTTGGTTGTAATATATAGGTAGCTGCCCAACTGATTTTGGAACTGTAATTGGTAATCTTCCTCCTGGATTATAATCTCCAAATAAAACATCGGCCACAGCTCTTCCTCCTGCTTCGCCCGGAAACCAGGCTTCAACAAGAGCCGGAATATTTTCGCTGATCCAATTTGTTGAAAGTGGACGACCATTTAACAGCACACAAACGACCGGAGTTCCTGTTTTCTGGATCGCTTCGATCAATTCCTGCTGCATTCCGTGTAAGTCTAAACTCGCTACGTCTCTGTTTTCTTCAACCAATTCATTTGATTCTCCTAAAACCACAATCGCAACATCTGCTTTTTTAGCAATATCGATCGCCGGCTGAAAGTTTACTTTTTCTAAATTCCAACGTAAGTGCGCTCTGGCTCCCCAGCCACCTTCCCACATTTCTATGCGGACTTTGTATTTTTTTCCAGCTTCGATATTTTTTGGAGTCGTAACCATACTTGTAGCACCTTTTGTCCAGTTGTCGATTACCAATTGATCATCAACCCACATTCTGATTCCATCATCTGAACTTAAACCTAACCAGCCGTCAAATGATTTTTCTGATTGAATGTATCCTGTCCAGCGAATAGAGAAATCATCATCTGTAACGCCATCACCAGGAGACCAAGGCCAGTCAAATTCTAATTGGTTGTCAATACGAGTTAATACCGGGTTTCCTTCTACATTCCTGTTATTGAAATATTCTCCTTTTAATCCGTTTTGAGATCCATCAGGAGTAAATAAAAATTTTGACGGAATAATTTGTCCTTTTACAATTAAAGAAACACCTTCTTCATAAAGTACATTTGTTTTCGCACCGGCAACTTGCTTAATTCCTTCAAGAACCGTAGTTCCAACTTTGTTTTTTACAGCATATCCACCTAATCTTGACGCATCAGCATTTGGTCCGATCACGGCAACTGTTTTAATATCTTTGCTTAAAGGCAGAATATTATTATCATTTTTTAATAAAATAATACATTTTCGACCCGCTTCTAAAGCAGCTTCCTGATTTTCTTTCGTATGAAAACGCTCTTTAATTAAGTTTTTATCTGTGTATGGATTTTCAAATAATCCCAATAAAAATTTCAATCTCAAAACACCGCCGGCAGCACGGTCAATTTGCTCCATCGTCAGTTTCTTTTCGCCTACCAATTCTATGATGCTTTGTTGCCAAAATTCATTTGTAAAATCATAAAACTGCATATCAACTCCCGCAGCAACCGCTTCTCTAATACTTTCTTTTGGAGAATTAGTTACGTAATGTGTCGTTTGAAGGTATTTAATAGCGCCTAAATCTGAAACTACAATTCCTTTAAAACCCCATTCTTTTCTCAAAACATCTGTCAATAACCAATGATTTGCGGCACAAGGAATTCCGTCTAATTCAGAATACGCACACATGGTTCCTAAAGCGCCGCCTTTTCTAAATGCTTTTTCAAATGATGGAAGATGATCTTCACGAGCCGAACGTTCTCCCACTAAAATTGGAGATGAATTTCCTCCCGCTTGCGGAATTCCGTGAACAGCGAAGTGTTTTGGTTCTGAAATTATAGTACGATCTGATCTTAAATCATCGCCTTGCATCCCTTTAATCATCGCCAAACCAATCTCGCTATTTAAATAAGCATCTTCTCCAAAAGTTTCTGCAACTCTTCCCCATCTTGGTTCGCGACCCAAATCTAAATTCGGACCTAAACCAAAATGAACTCCGTGCGCTCTGGCTTCCATGGCAATTACTTTACCTACTTTATCCATAACACTTGTGTCCCAGGTCGCGCCCAAACCTATGTTCATTGGGAAAGCTGTACTTCCGTCATCCAGATATCCGTGCAGCATCTCGCACATAATAAGTGCCGGAATTCCCCATTTGTTATTTTTAATCACTTCACTTTGAAGATCATTGATCATTTTTGCCGAACGCGGATAAAGATCATGAATCGCTCCAATTCCTAATTTTCCAATTTTAGTATCTGATTTTGATTTAGAAAAATCTTCTTTTTCTTTAAATAGTTCACCTCTGTACATATCCATTTGGCGGGCTTTTTCCTCCAAACTCATTCTACTTAACAAGTCTTTTACCCTGTCTTCAACGGGTAATTTTGAATCTTGGTAAGGGTATTTTTTCTGCGCATGGCTCTGGTTAAAAAAACCTACAGCCATTACGAGGATAATGGCTGTTTTTTTAATTCTTAATTGTAACATAGTTGTGTGTTTTTAATTTTGAATCACTTTTAGTGTTTTTCCATTCACAAAATCTTCATGAGAAATGAAAAAGCTATTTAGTGTTTTTCCGTTTAATTCAATTGAATTGATTTTTCCATCAGTATTGATTTCTTTTTCAATTACAATATTTTCTTTTTTATAATATTTTGGATCTAATTTGATGGTTATTTTATCAAACATTGGCGTTGTAATGGTATAAATTGGATCTCCCGGAGAAATTGGATAAATTCCCATCATAGAGTATACCAACCAAGCCGACATTGTTCCGGTATCGTCATTTCCAGGCAATCCTTTTGGTTTATTTTGAAAATATTCCTTCACCAGTTTTTTTACCATTTCCTGCGCTTTCCATTCGTCTCCTTTTACATAATTAAACAAATAAGGATTTGCAATATCGGGCTCATTTGCCATATCAAATTGTTTGATGTCGAATACTTTTTGCAATTGGTCGGAAAACTCTTTTTCACCGCCCATTAATTTGATTAATCCTTTGATATCATGCGGAACCATAAATGCATATTGCCACGCATTTCCTTCGATAAAACCAACATTTTCTTCAAAGTTTGCTCCGGATGCAGGATCGAAAGGTTCGTACCATTTTCCGTTAGCCGTTCTTGGTCGAAGTAATTTTAAATCGCTGTCATATAATTTTCGGTAAGATAATGAGCGTTTCGTAAAACGGTTATAATCATCTTTTTTACCCAAAGCTTTCGCTAAAAGTGAAATCGCATAATCTGAGGTATTATATTCCTGTGTTGTAGAAACTGGTCCACGATAATTAGTTGATAGATACCCTTTTTCAATATATTCTTTAAGTCCAGGACGCAACGGATTATTTTCGATTTGATCTGCACCTTTTAACATTGCATAATAGGCTTTGTAAATATCAAAATCCTGAATTCCCTTTAAGCAGGCATCAACGATAACAATGCTTGCCGGATCACCTACCATAGTAAATGTTTCTGTCGAATTTAATTCCCATTTTGGCAGCCAGCCGTTTTCATCATACATTTCTAACATGCTTTTTATCATATCTGATTGTTGTTTAGGATAAACTAAAGACGTTAACGGATGCATGTTTCGATACGTATCCCATAAAGAAAATGTGGTATAGCGAGTATCTTCGGTTTTAGCAATCTTGGTTCTTTTTATTACAGGATACTCTCCGTTATAATCGTTTAAAGTATTGGGATGAATTAAAGTGTGATATAATGCGGTATAAAAAATCGTTTTATCGTCTCCTGATCCGCCTTCAACTAAAATCTTCGAAAGTTCTTCATTCCATTCGTTGTAAGTATCTTTATAAACAGCTTCAAACGATTTGTTTCCGGTTTCTTTTTCTAAGTTTTCTCTTGCATTTTCGACGCTCACATACGAAATTCCGATTTTTACCTCAACCGTTTCCTGCTTATTAAACTTATAGGTAAAATAAGTTCCAATACTGTCACCAACAACCGTTTTAATGGTATTGTCCATCATTCTGGTTTTGCCGTTGTAGGTCATCCATTGCGCTTCTGTACCTTCATATTTTGATGGCTTTTTCCAAACGCCGAATTTATCTGCAGGTTTAGAAAACTTCGCCACAAAATATACCGGATAAGCATCTTCGGGACTATTATAACAAAACGAACCAACGGAACGCATTCCTTCAATTTCTGTAGAAGAAACGACTTTTACCATCGCACCTTCTTCATTGGTCAAACCTAAACCAAGATTCAATAAAATATTCGATTGCCCTTTCGGGAAAGTAAATTTGCTTACGCCAACTCTTTTCGATGCTGTAAACTCGGCTTTTACATTGTATTTGTCAATGTCTACGCTGTAATAGGCCGCTTTTGCAACTTCATTTCTATAAGCTGAACCGTATTTTAAATGATTGGTCTCAACAGCTCCCGTTGTTGGCATAAGTATTAAAACCCCTAACTCCGGACAGCCAACGCCACTTATATTAACCTGACTGAATCCTGTTAAAAATGTATTTTCATTTACATACGGGTTCGAAAGCCACTGACTGTCTTTTTCTAATTTATTCTGTTTCCCCGCTACATTAAACGGACTAATACTAGCCATTCCTCTTGGCGCAATTGGACCCGGAAAAGTAGCTCCGTAATTAGAAGTTCCAATAAACGGATTTACAAAATCAGCAGGCTGCTGCGCAAAAATACTGATGCTAAAAAACAGCATGTAAAAAATACATGCTGTTTTTATAGTGATCCTTTTGTTTAAAAACATAATCTTTTTTCTATCTGTTAATAGCTTCGATTTTTAAAGTCCATGCCTCTTTACAAGGTAAATTATTTCTTAAGTTTTCCGGAATTACAACTTTAAATCCTTCTGCTTCTTTTGTCCATTTCAATGCCGTTTTTGAACCTAACATCGTAATTTTTGTTCCTTTTTTAGGATTGATAGCTTTCACTGTAACTGTTGCAGGAATTTTATCTTCTCCTTCTTTAGCCAAATAAAACAAGAAAACATTTCCGGTTTTATTTTGCGTCATACAAATATTTTCTTCTTTAAAAGGTTCGATTGGTTTTGTGTTATAAATCGCTGTGCTGTTTACTTTCATCCAATCGCCGTAAGCCGCCAATAAATCGTACGCACCTTGCTGCCATTCTCCTTCAGGGCTTGGAGCAACATTCAATAGTAAATTTCCACCTTTTGCAACAACATCAATAAGCATATGAATTCCTTGTCTTCCTGTTAAATATTTTGCATCCGGAGTGTAAGACCATCCACCTCCAGAAGTAATACAAGATTCCCACGGGTAAGGCAAGGTCTTTTCAGGAACTCTGTTTTCAGGAGTTAAGTAATTTTGATTTTTTCCGTGAACCGCTCTGTCAACCACAATTAATCCCGGTTGTTTTTGACGTGCTTTTACAACCAATTCATCCATTTTAGGATCCTGATCTACAACTCTGTGTTTAATGAAACCGTTTTTAGATTCATTTTCTGCGAATTTTTCTTCGTAGTTTTCTTTTAGGTTTTGTTGGTCTCTTTTTCTAACCCATCCACCATCTAACCATAAAATATCAATTTTACCGTAATCAGATAATAATTCTAAGATTTGATTGTGTGTGAAATCAACATATTTCTGCCATTTTTCAGGATATAAAGACGGATCGTAATTTACGTTTCTGTCGAAAGGAGGAAAATAAGGATCCCAGTAATTTTCGTTATGCCAGTCTGGTTTAGAGAAATACGCTCCTGTTGAAATATTTTCGGCTCTAAAAGCATTAAAAATTTCTTTGGCAATATTGGCTTTTGGGTTTGTACTAAAAGCACATCCTGCATCGGTTACTTTATAATCAGAATATTTAGTATCGTACATATTAAATCCGTCATGGTGTTTTGTGGTAAAAACCATGTATTTCATTCCGGCATTTTTAGCTGCTTTTGCCCATTTTGCAGGATCAAATTTGGTTGGATTGAATGTTTTTTTCAAGCCTTCATAATCTTTTACATATTGATTATAATTAGCTGGATTACTTCCTTTTTTACGCTCACACCATCCATAATCTTCTGGACAAATAGACCATGATTCTACAATTCCCCATTCGCTATATGTTCCCCAGTGCATTAACAATCCGAATTTTTTGCCTTGCCATTCATCTAAATTTTTCAACACCAGCGGATCCGTTTCCGGTACATAGCGCTCATCTTCGTAAATGGCTTGTGAAAACATTTGAACCGAAAATAAAAGTGCGATTATGAATATTCCTCTTTTCATCTTTAATCTGTTTATTGTTTATTATTCTTTGTTTTTGGTATTATGCGTAATCTAAGCTTTGTCAAAGTTTAAAACTTTGACAAAGCTTCTGCTCGTTCCTTCGTTGTTTGAAGGCTTTTTTTAATTCACTAAAATTTCATCAACAAACAACCATGAAGATTCACCTTTTGGGCTTTTCTTCAAGTTATAGGCGATTACTTTTACAAATCTTGCATTGCGTTTTTCAAAACTGATTTTAAAATCTTTTAACTCCGAACTCACATTCGCAGCATACGGACGCATCACTTTTCCAACTTCTTTATATGTAATTCCATCATTCGAAACCAAAACTTTTATCTGAGTTGGGAAATTAACTCCTGCACCCTGACTTTCTAAAGCTCCAATGGTTACTTCCTGAATACTTTCTTGTTTTTCAAGATCAACTACAAGTTCCATATCGTTTACCAACCAGGCTTGCCATTGTCCGTCATGAAAATTCTTCGAACCCCTAACGGTATTAATCATCGTCGTTTTTCCGTCTCCTTTGTAATTATCATTAAAAGGAGTTAAGTAACTTACTTTCTTAGCAAATCCTTTATGAAAAATAATAGTATCTATAAATGTTTTTCCAACTGGTTTATCATCCTGAAATAAAGATGCTTTAAGAATAGTAGTTTCTTTAAATTCAATTGGACTTGTATATTTTATTGGATTATGTTCGATGTTTTTATCTCCCAAAACATAGCGAATGTCCGGGTTTGGAAACTCATTTTTCAACGTGACATTAATTTGTTTTTTAGCCAAATCTGCAGTTGAAGAAGCAGTTACCAAATAAGCACTTTTTGCATAATTGATTCCTAAATAATTGTAACGCTGCATTAACGAAATCAATCTTGGGGTAAAATCATTCCAGTTACGGCTTTCTTTTGTACTCCATAAAGTTTCTGATAAAGCGGCTAATCTTGGAAAAATCATGTATTCTGAATCTTTTGGCCCAGGTAAATGTTCTGCCCATAAATTTGCCTGTCCGCCTAAAACATGTTTGGCTTCTTCAGGGGTCATTCCGAGAACAACAGGATCAAATTTGTAAACTTCATTTAGCGGGTTGTATGCATCAAAAGCTACAGGTTCTTCATTTTGCGGACCTTGATAAAAATTAAAATAACAAGGAGATTCCGGTGTCATGATCACATCGTGACCTTGTTTTGTGGCATCAATTCCGCCTTGCGTTCCTCTCCAGCTCATTACGGTTGCATCTGGAGCCAAACCGCCTTCTAATATTTCATCCCAGCCAATGATTTTTTTGCCTTTAGAATTGATGTATTTTTCCATTCTCTTTACAAAATAACTTTGTAGTTCATGGGTATTTTTCAATCCGTTATCTTTCATTCTTTTTTGACAATTCGGACATTTTTCCCAATTGGTTTTTGTCGCTTCATCACCTCCAATATGAATGTATTTTGATGGAAAAATGGTAATCACTTCATCAATTACATTTTGCAAAAATTCAAATGTAGTTTCTTTTCCTGCACAATAAATATCTGTAATAGGCCATAATCCACCTGACGGAACACCAATACGCTGATCAAAACAAGCCAGTTCCGGATATGATGCAATGGCGCTGCTTACGTGCGCCGGCATTTCGATTTCAGGAATAATTTCGATGTTTTTGGTTGCTGCGTATTTTACGATTTCTTTTAATTCTTCCTGCGTCAAAAATCCTCCGTAAGTTCCTTTTTCATCTGGATTTGTAGTCAATCTTGCATTCCAGGCAAGGTTTTCCTGATCCACTCTCCAGGCTCCTACTTCGGTTAATTTTGGATATTTTTTTATTTCGATTCTCCAGCCCTGATCGTCTACTAAATGCAAATGCAAAACATTCATTTTGTGCATTGCCAAACGATCTATGGTTTCTATAACGTAGTTTTTATCAAAGAAATGACGTGATAAATCGAGCATTAATCCTCTCCATTGAAAACGAGGCTTATCATTTATAACTACATTTGGAATTTGCCATTTTTGGTTTGGCAGCGCATTTTTACTTTCGATAACAACCGGAAGCAATTGTCTGATACTTTCTAAAGCATAAATAAAACCTGCATTTCCTTTGGCCGTAATCGTGATACTTTTAGAATTTACATCTAAAATATAGGCTTCTTTTTCTAAATTCTGATCAACTTTAAACTGTACAAAATTACTTTGTGGAACTGATGTAGAAAGCTGAGGACGGAATCCTCCTGCTTTTTCAAACTTACTGATCAAAGCATTTGAAATATCCTTTTGAAAATCTGTAACTGCTACAAATTTTGTCGCAGCAGAAAATTCAAAAACACCTTTATTAATTAATAATTGCGTTGGTTTTGGTATAATCTGAATATCCTTTTCTGTATATATTTTTTGGCTGTAGCCGAAGTTAAAAACAGTCAGGAAGATTACGATAAGGAATGGTGTTAAAACCCTCATAATTGAATTATTTTATTGATGGTGTAATTTTAAATTGATATTGATAGGCTTTTTCTTCAAGCAAATATTTTTTCATTGGCCACGCTTGCCAACTGTCAATTCCGCCAACTCCCATTTGTTTATAATCGATTTTTAAACTGGTTAAATCTCTTTCTTTCAATTCGGCAGCATGTCTTTGGTCTTTTTGCAATCCATCGTCTAGATCTTCATTTAAAAAGTGTAAAGCCGTAGTTGCCAAAAATTCATCTGATGTCACTTTTATTTTCAGTTTATCATTTGATAATTCTAACCAGCGAACTTCTGTTTTATTTCCGGTTTCCTGCGGACGGATATAAGGATAATATTGCTCTGAAACCGTTTGATTGTAAATTCCGACTTGTGAACTGTAATTTCTGTCGATGTAATTTTCCTGTGGACCTTTTCCGTAATAAGTAATTGAGCTGAAATCTTTCGGCAAAATCATTTCCATACCAAATCTTGGCAGCATTGGTATTTCTTTATTTTTATCGATATTCAATTGTTCTTTTACGTTTAATTCTCCGTTGCTGTTGAATTCGTAATTTAAGATTATTTTTGAAGAAACAGTTGGTAAATTATACGTTGCTGTTACTAAAATTTTATTGTCTTTTGTTACAGAAGATACCCAGTTTACAAGCACCGGATTTTCTGTTGCATCTTTCCAGGCTTTTAAATTCACTTGGAAATTAGCTCCAAAATCATTGTCGTTTGGCGCTCTCCAAAGGTTTGGTCGCAATTGATATCCTTCTTTTATAATAGGTTCATTATTGAATGTGTAACCTGTAATAAATCCTGTTTTTTTATCGAAAGTTATAGTTGCTTTATCACTTTTAAATACCGTAGCATTGGCTTGTTTTTCAACCGAAATTTTTCCTGTACCCGCTATTTTTATATCATTTTTCCACGTTCCGGTAAGAGGCAATTGATCTGTCGCAATTTGAAATCCTTTTGGCAAAAAAGGTTCTTCTTCTTTAATATGATACGTTACCACAATAAAAGCTTCCTGAAACTCCTTTTGTTCTACATTAACCGGAAGCTGATAAGTCTTAGTTTCTCTTGGTTTTATGTCTAAATTATCAATTGTTCCCATTGCATCATCTTTTCCGTCTAAAACCAATTTCCAATGTAAACTAACATTGCTTAGATCTTTAAACGAAAATTCATTATATACTTTAATAGTTGCTGTTGTTTTATCTTCCCACGAAGTTAAAATATTTTGCATCACATTTCGCATTTCTAATGCATGTGGATTCGGTTTTCTGTCAACTGTAAAAACACCATTATTTACGAAGTTGTTGTCGCTTTTTACATCTTTTGGTCCAAAATCTCCTCCGTAAGCCAAAATACGAGTTCCATCTTCCGTTGTTTTATAAACAGACTGATCGATCATATCCCAAATAAATCCTCCCTGAAAGTTTGGATATTTACGAATTACATCCCAATAATCTTTAAAATTACCCATAGAATTCCCCATCGCGTGCGCATACTCGCATTGAATGTAAGGTCTTGAAGGATTTGGGTTTGCCAAAATATATTCTTCCATTTTGTTTGGAGAACTGTACATTGGGTCAATAATATCCGAATCCCACTCAAATTTTAAATCTTTTCCGTCCCACGCTCCTGCTGTCGCTCTTTCGTACTGAATTGGTCTTGATTTATCTCTGTTTTTTATCCACAAATATCCTCTGTAAAAATTATAACCGTTTCCGGCTTCGTTACCCATACTCCAGATAATTACCGAAGTATGATTTTTATCTCTTTCGATCATACGCTGCATACGCTGAATGTGCGCTAATTCCCAATCTGGTTTGTTACCCAAAGTTTTGGTAATATCGTAACCCATTCCGTGCGATTCTATGTTTGCCTCATCAACAACATAAATTCCGTATTTATCGCATAATTCATAAAAATATTCATCGTTTGGATAATGCGACATTCTTACCGCATTGATATTAAATTGTTTCATTAATTTAATATCTTCTTCCATTCTTTCTCTTGAAATGGTTTGTCCTGTAACCGGATCAACTTCATGACGGTTTACCCCTTTTATGTAAACTGCTTTTCCGTTTACTAAAAGTTGTCCGCCTTTGATTTCTACTTTTCTGAATCCAACATTTTGATTGATAACTTCAATAACATTTCCTTTTTTATCTTTTAAAAGAAAACTTACCTGATACAAATTCGGAATTTCTGCACTCCATTTCTTCGGATTATTTACAGCGAAGTCAAAAGTTTGTTTTTCGCTTAAAGCGGAAATAACTTTTGAAGTAATAATTTTATCACCGTCTTTTAACTGAACATCTAAAGTATAACCGTCTTTTGCATTTAAATTAGAAAAATTTGTCGAGATTTTTAAAGTTCCGTTTACATAAGAAGCATCTAAATCAGGAATAATTTCGTAATCTTTTAAATGCGCTTTGTTTCTGGCAATCAAGTAAGAATCTCTTGTGATTCCGCTCATTCTCCACATGTCCTGACATTCTAAGTACGAACCGTCATTCCATTTCATAACCTGCAAAACAATGCTGTTTTTTCCAGTTTTTACGTATTTATTTAAGTTGAATTCAGACGGCAATTTTCCATCTTCACCATAACCTACATAAACACCATTTACCCAAACAGTAAGGTTTGATTTTGCTGTACCAATGTGAAGAAAAATATCTTTTCCTTCCCATGATTTGTCAATTGTAATTTCTCTTCTGTAAACTCCTGTCGGATTGTATTTTGTGGGTACAAACGGCGGATTTGGTGCCATTAAATAATCAAAATCGTAAGTCGTATTTACATAAACAGGATATCCGTAACCGTTAACATCCCAACTTGCCGGAATTCTAAAATTATCCCAGGATTTATCATCAAATGTTGTTTTTTCAAAATCTTTTGGAAGTGCGCTTGGGCTGTCAACATATTTAAATTTCCAGGCTCCGTTGATATCTAAATAATTCTTAGATTGTCTCCATTCATTTTTAGCGGCCAATGCTTCATTTTCATAAACATAATAAGCAGCGTGCATCGGCTCTCTGTTTTCTTCATTGATTTTTTCATTTTGCCAAAAAGGAATTTTATCCTGTGCCTTAACCGAAAATATTGAAGCTATTAATGTTATTATGAATACTGTTTTTTTCATTCTTTTGTTTTTTATTCTCTCTTTGCATTTTTTTAAAACACATAGAACATAGATTTTCAAGTTTAAAAAAAAAGGTGTGGGGCTTTAATTTTAATCTTATGAGAGAGTAAAATCTATGTTTTTTCTATGTGTTTAAATTTTAGTTTATTCAATTTTCTGCAAAATTTGTCTTTTCGATTTCTATGATAAATCATTTTTTTTGGAGCAAATCCCGCTATCCGTTGCAATCTTTTGTTCCATTTCATTACACAAAAGGATTTCCACTTCTATCGGGGCTAGGGCAATCATTTTCATAAGAAATATTTTCGTCTGCTTTGTCATTTCGGCGGAGAAATCACATAAAGTGAAGACATATAGTACGTCGCTCTCTGGATGTGATTTCTCCTCCGTCGAAATGACAAAAAGGTTAGTAAATGGCGCAGGAAAAAAAATCCGCTTTATCTGCTCAATCCGCGTCATCCGCGTGCCATAATCGCATTCCTATTTATCCCACGACATTTTAAATTTTGCATCTTCCATTCTGTGTCCATTTTCGTCGTCAGAAACGGCGTAGTTAAAACCAGATCTTAAACTGTAACCAGCGTGTTCTCCATTTTTATTCAAAGCGATAAAACCAACCTGAAGATATTCCATGTCTTTGTGGTTTTTATGCTTGTTGTAAATACGTTCTGTAATTTCTTTACAGGCGTCAAAAGGCGATTTTCCCTGACGCATTAATTCTACAACCATTGCACTTCCTGCGGTCCTAATAACGGCTTCACCTAAACCAGTTGCCGCAGCGGCGCCGACTTCATTATCCAGAAAAAGACCCGCGCCGATTATTGGGGAGTCACCAACGCGTCCGTGCATTTTCCAGGCGGCGCCACTTGTTGTACAGCCTCCGGCAAGATTTCCATCTTGATCTAACATTAGCATGCTTATCGTATCGTGATTTTCGATATTAATCACGGGCTTGTATTTTGAATCTTCCAACCATTTTTTCCAGTCTTTTTCAGACTCCGGAGTTAACAGGTTCTCTTCTTTAAATCCTTCTGATAATGCAAATTGTAAGGCGCCTTGTCCGGCCAGCATGACGTGAGGTGTATTTTGCAACACTCTTTTTGCAACCGAAATGGGATGCATAATTCCTTGTAGAAAACATACTGAACCACAATTACTATTATGATCCATAATGCAGGCATCTAATGTAACTTTTCCTTCGCGATCCGGATATCCTCCATAACCAACACTGCGGACATTCGGATCTGCTTCAGGAATTTTCATACCGGCTTCGAGCGCATCTAAGGCTGATTTTCCGGCTTTTAATTCTTTCCAGGTTTCCTGATTAGCTGGCAAACCGTGATTCCATGTTGAAATTACGACTGGCTTTTTTGTCTTTTTCAAAGGATTTTCTATTTCCTCTTTTTCATCTTCCCTGCTATTTGCAAATCCGCTATAGCCTAAAACTGAACTTACGGCCAATGTGCCTAAAGTTGTTTTTTTGATAAAATCTCTTCTATTTGACATATGCTTATTTTTTAGTTGAAATTTGAAATCCCTGTGATATTTTATTTTTGTTGAGTTCTTTACAATTTATTTTAACACATAGAAACATAGTTCTCAATATATAAAAAAGTCTTTTTACTTTAGAATAAATCTCATAGTTGTATGCGAAAAAAAATAGGATTTATAAAAATGACTTTTAATTTAAATCTATGTTTCTATATGTTGAACAATCTTCTAACTCTTTATTTTAAACCGTCTTTTGTTTCTTTGATGGTTTTTAAATTACTTGCTGTTAAAGCATTTCCGTCAAAAAATGAAACTCCTGTTGCTCCATTATCTTTCGCCAATAAAATTGCTTCTTTTAATTCTTTATCAGATTTTAAACCCGGAATATAAATTCCTGTATTGATTTTAGTCTTTTTATCTTCTAAATCGGCAACGCCTTGTTTTGTTGCGTAACCTACCCAGTCAATTTCTTCGTCATAAAAACTATGGTAAATCATTGGATAAACTTCGTCGATATTCCATTTGTCCCAACGCTGACGTACCATATGATCTGCCATTTCAGGATAAGGAAATACGGCTGCAGTTAATTGTTTATTGTGTTTGTGAACAATTTTATACGCATCATCAACAACTGCTTTTATGGCATTTAATCTGAAGTTTTTCCACTCCATATCAATAGAAGTGTTATGACTGTTTTTTGGATTTTTATGATGAATTTTTTCGAATGCTTTGATACATTCATCACAATAACAAAAGTCGAATTGAGGTAATTCTGTATCCTGAACCAAGTTGTATTTTGGCAATAAACTTATCGGTAAAAAGATATCCGGGAAACGAATATAGTCTAAGTGAACGCTTTCGATTCCATCTACTTTTGCTAATTCTTCCACTAAATTTAAAACATGATTTCTTGATTCTTGTCTTGTTGGACACAACCATTGGTAATAATCTACATAAGGACGATTATCAAAACAAGATTTTCCGTCTTTACTTACCTGATACCAATCCGGATGCTGTAATGCAATTGAATCTCCGGGTCTGTTCATAGCCATAATCCAGGCGTGAACTTTTAGGCCTTCTTTTGTAGCCAGAGGCACTAATCTTTTTAAGAGTTTTGGGTCTGTTGATGTATTGATTAATACTTCATCTATTCCGCCATCTTTATATTTTTTAAATTCTTTGGTATAATCTGCATCTGATTTTTTAGGATCTGCAGTTGTCCATACGCCAAATTTAAAAGTGGTTGGTTCTTCTTTTTCAACACATGAAAAAAGGCTCAGCGTCAATAAAAAAAGTAATAGTTTTGGTAGTTTCATAGTTGGTTTATTTTGATATTATTTTGCCATCTTCCCTTATAATTAAAGTTTGGTTAGAAAAAGGACTTTTTACTGAAATATTATATCCTGAAGCGTGGTTTTCTAATACTGGTTTTAAAATTTTACCGTCGACACTAATGGTTTCCTTAGTAAGATTTTGTATTGATTTTGCCCACGTTTTATTCTTCTGATAATATTCTTTTTGAGCTCTGAACAACGTGTACAATTCCCATCTCACTTTTTCTTCCTGCGGAATTGTAAAGGTCTCTTTTCCTTCTTTCGAAGAAAAATAAACATAACCCCATTTTTCAGGCTCATGCATATTGATTACACCCATTGGCGACCAAACCCAATTGTATTCGGGTAAAAATTTTCCTTCGGCATCTTTCTTGCGTTCGTAACTTCCGTCTTTTATGGTATGCTGCCAATTAACTCTTGAGAAATTGACTCTCCAAAATTTATCTTCTGGTACATTTTGCTCATTATAGGATTTTCTATAAGATGCCCAGGGAATTGCCATTTCCAGTACCCAACCTTGATCTGTATCGTTTGGATTATTAAGCGTTCCGTTGATTTTTACCGCTGATTTCAGGCCCGGAATATTCCAGTCATTTAATACTACGTTATCATTTTCTCTATATGGTTTTGACAGAAACAGGTCCCAAGCTGTATTTAAAGCATTAATTTCTAATTCATAATAGTTAAAAGTGTCGCTATCGGGATCAATGAAAACTTCAAAATCGTTGTTGTAAAAAATAATGGTGTCGCGTTGTTTTAAATTTGCCCAAACATGTGGCTCATCAAGCTTTGCTAATATATAAAAATTGGTTTCATCCCAGAGCATTTTAACTTTTGTTCCATATTTTGGCTTTATGCCATTTTCTATATCTTCAAAAAGATCTGTCCAATCTGTTTTGCTCCAGGCAGCATCAGACTCGTCTCCATCGATTACAATTGGATTTATAGTTTTACCCGCTACGTAAGTTTTAGGTATAACGGTATTTTTTTTCGATTGCGAAAAACCCGCAATCGAAAAAAATACTAAAACAACTGTTAACCATTTAAATTTTAAATGCATGCTTTTTTCTATAAACTATTATCTTTTGTAAACTGAATTACCTCACTTAATTTACCAAATGCCATAGCAACAACAGTATCTGCTGCACCATAATATACGGCTAATTTATCTTCTTCGATGTTATGTAAAGCAGCACATGGGAAAACCACATTTCCTACGTCTCCAACTTGCTCATAAATTTCTGCAGGTCCTAATAAATAAGGCTGTGTTCTGTATTTTACCTGATCTGGTGCATTTTCTTCTAAAAGTGCTGCTCCCATTGCATAACGGAAACCGTTGCAGGTATTGATAACACCATGGTATAACATTAACCAGCCATCTTCGGTAAGAATTGGAATTGGCCCCGCTCCTACTTTTGTACATTGCCATGCACTTTGCTCAAATGGAGATGGTTTCATCACCAAACGGTGTTCTCCCCAATATTTCATATCCGGGCTGTAACTGATCCAGATATCTCCAAAAGGTGTATGTCCATTATCACTTGGACGGCTTAACATCGCGTATTTTCCGTTGATTTTTTGTGGAAATAAAACTCCGTTTCTGTTGAAAGGTAAAAAGGCATTTTCACACTGAAAAAATTCTTTGAAGTCGAAAGTGTAACCAATACCAATTGTAGGTCCGTTGTAACCATTACACCAAGTGATCCAGTAACGATCTTCAATCCAAACCACACGAGGATCATATTTATAAGCAGATTCAATCATTTCTGTATTACCAGACTGCATTACGATTGGTTCATGATTAATGTCCCAATCGATTCCGTTTTTACTAAAACCGGCAAAAATATTCATTTGAACTGCTTTGTTATCACATCTGAAAACACCTGCAAATCCGTCGCCAAAAGGAACAACTGCACTGTTAAAAATACTATTTGATGATGGAATTGCGTATCTGTCAATAATTGGATTTTCAGAATATCTCCACATTACATCATTACTGTTTTCGGGTCTGTCTTGCCAAGGAATTGTACTCATGCTCTCTTTCTTTATTATTATAGTTTGTTTTTTGTTTGCTGTTTTTTTGTTTGTTGTTCTGAAATTTGAAGCTGCGCAATCTTGTCATTCCTCGAAATGACAAACCGGGTTGTTAAGCTTTGTCAAAGTTTTAAACTTTGACAAAGCTGTCGTAGTTCTTTTAATTTTCTAATTGACTAATTATCTAATCTTCTATTCTGCGAACTTTATCTAACCATGTAAATTTCAATATCGTTGTTGTTACCAAAAACACAACTAATGCTGTAATTGCTTTTGGATAATCTCTGATGATGAAAAATATCGGAAGTAAAATCATACTTGACTGCCATACAATTCCGATGGCGCAATTCATCATATCTGTCCAGAAATCATTGTTTTTTTCGAAAGTCAGGTCTTCTGCTTTTAGTGTTTTATAAACCGGATTCCAGAATCCCCAAGGTCTTACGTTTTTGTAAAAAGATCTTAAAACTTCCATATCTGTTGGCTTGCTTAAGAATGTTCCTAAAAGACATCCTAAAATAGAAAATCCAAAAATTACAGGAAACAGATAAATTGCCTGCACATGCGCTAACTCAAATAAGAATGAACCTTCGGATAAACTTCCTTTGGCTTGTCCTAAAGCAAATTGTAAAGACGCTACGACTAATCCGGCGAACATTCCCCAGAAATAACCCCAGCCATTAAATCTCCACCAAATCCATTTTAAGAAATTGGCCGCTACGTAACCTCCGTATAAAGCACTTGTAATCCATAAGGTTAATGAATTAATTGAGTCTGCAAAGAATCCCATGAAAACTCCTAAACCAACAACAAGGAAAGAAGAAATCTGGCTTACCTTAATGTAATGTTCGTTTGTTGCAACGGGTTTGAAGTATTTTTTATAAATATCATTTACGATATAAGCTGGTCCTGCATTTACGAAAGCAGAGAATCCAGACATAAATGCGGCTAATAAACCGGCAAGCAAAATTCCTTTTATTCCAACGGGAATGTATAAGTTAACAACTTTTGGCATTAATAACTCTAAATCAGCCCCTGTTAAACCTGTGTTTGCGTTTAACTCCGGCGCAAGGTTTACTAATGCAATTACCACTATTCCGGTAATTAGTAAATATCTTGGAATGAATAAAATAAGGTTGGTAAAACCACTCATGTAAGCGGCTTCTTTTACAGATTTTGTAGAAAGAATTCTTTGTAAATCGTAACTTGGTGTTGGTCCTGCAACACTGGCAAAAAATCCTTTAAACAATGTCATTCCGATAAAAGCACCAAACATTTTATATCCTTCAGAATCAATTAAATTATTGAAGGTCTGGAATTTATCACTCCATTGGGTCTCAAACTGCCATCCAAAGAAAACATTTTTCCATTCTTCTGTAATGACAGAATTGATTTGTAAATCTGTATAGTTGATAAAAGCGTAACCGGCGATTAAAACTCCGGCAACAATCATGATTAAATATTGTACAACTTCTGTTGCTACTACAGAAAACATTCCGCCTTTTACAGTGTAAATTGTAGTTAACAAAATAATTATTAAGGCATAAGATCTTTCTGAAGTCAGGAGAATTAAATCGCCGTAATGAAGCGTTAAATCCCAAGGAAGAATGATGGTTACAAATTTCCCGATTCCTTCAAAAAAGTAAGCGATGAAACCAATTGTAGAAATAATGGCAAAAATGGCAACGATAATATGAGATGCTTTTCCGGCTCTGTCGCTCCCAAAACGGGTTAAAATCCATTCAGAACCTGTCATTACCTTCGATCTTCTGATCCAGACTGCAAGGAACATCATTACAAAAATCTGATTCCATATCGGCCACAGCCACATAAACATAAAACTTTTTACGCCATATAAAAACAGTACGCCAATCATCCAGGAAGTTCCTGAAACATCAAACATTCCAGATCCGTTACTTAATCCCAGGAAATACCATTTAATTGTTTTTCCTCCAAGGAAATAATCATCTAAACCTTTTGATGCTTTTCTTGAAATCCAAATTCCTATTCCTACGGAGAGGAGGATATAGGCTACGATGATTGATACGTCAATAATGTCCATTAATTTTATTTGTTTTTTAGTTAGTTACGTGGTTTTAGTGTTTTGTTCCCCAGTTTTTATTGGGTTCAGCTCCCATCACAAAATGCAAAATTCCGCCTTGTAGTATTTGTTTATGGGTAATGACTGTTGTATTGAAAGGAACACCGTTAAGCGTTGCCGATTGTATATAAAAGTTTTTGTTTGAAACATTTTCTGCTTCGATTACAAAAGATTTTCCTCCTTCGAGATTGATTTTTGCTTTTTCGAAAATCGGACTTCCTATTTCGTATTCGCCAGAAGCGGGATTCATTGGATATAATCCCATTGAACTGAAAACATACCACGCCGACATTTGTCCGCAATCTTCATTTCCGCTCAATCCGTTTGGTGTTGTGTTGTATTGTGTGTCTAAAATATGACGCACCCAATATTGCGTTCTCCACGGCTGATTGGCGCGATTAAACATATAAGCAATGTGGTGGCTTGGCTCGTTTCCATGTGCATATTGACCAATTAATCCTGAAATATCTGCAGAAACATTGCTTCCTGTGATTTCTGAACTTTCTGTAAAAAGCTGTTCCAATCGTTTTGTAAACACTTCATTACTTCCGTGAAGCGCAATAAAATCGTCTACATTATGAGGCACAAACCAGCTGTGTTGCCAGGCGTTTCCTTCGGTATAATCGGTGTGTTCTCTGTGATTCGAATGTTTTGGATCAAAAGGTTCGTTCCATGATTTTCCATCTTCTGATTTTCCTCTCATAAATCCGGTTTTCGAATCAAATAAATATTGATAAGCTTTTGAACGGTTTAAGAAAAATTGATAATCTTCGGTTTTACCCAATGCTTTTGCCATTTGAGCCACGCACCAGTCATCATATGCATATTCTAAAGTTATGGTAACAGATTCGTCAAGTAAATTATAAGGAATGTAGCCGTATTTTTTGTAGAAATTCAACCCGCGTTCGTCCTGCATCATGGTGGCTTTCATGGCTTGATAGGCTTTTTCGGCATCAAAACCTTTAATGCCTTTTTGATAAGCGTCAACAATTACCGGAATGGAATGATATCCTGTCATTGTATTTGTTTCGTTGGCGTAGAGTGTCCAAACCGGTAATATTTTTTTAGTATCGTAATACGCTAACATTGAGTTTACAATGTCTGATGTTTGCTTTGGTGCCAATAAAGTCAATAAAGGATTTTCGGCTCTAAAAGTATCCCATAGTGATAAGGTCGAATAAGCGGTATAATCTTTTGCTGTAACAATTTGATCATCCTCTCTTCTAAACTGACCGTTTTTATCACTATAGGCTACAGGGGCAACTTGGGTGTGGAACATCGCGGTATAAAAGATGGTTTTTAATGAGTCGACCGGCGTTTCGACTTCTATTTTATTTAAAGCAGCATTCCAGATATTAGCTGCCTTTGTTTTTGTATTTTCAAAATTTGAACTTTCGCCATCCAGATTGCCTTTGGCATTAGCCACACTAACAGATGATAAGGCTACTTTTACAAATAGTTCCTGATTATTATTGGCATCAAAAAATAATTGTGCTGCTGTATTTTCTCCTTCTGCAGTTTTACCTGTAACTATTTGTTTATTAGCCAATAAAACAGATTCTGTGATAGGTTTTGAAAATTTTGCAACAAAAAATACTTTTTGATTTTTTGCCCAGCCCATACTATATCGATAACCACTTATAGTAAATTGATCTTCAACTGTTATGGAAGTTTTTAAGGCTTTATCCCAATTAATTGCAAAACCAAGATCGATTACAACAGATTGTTTATCGTTTTTGGCAAATGTATATTTATGGAATGCGGTGCGTTGTGAAGAAGTTAATTCTACATTGATTTTAGGATCTTCAAGAAAAACTTGGTAAGAGCCCGGTGTTGCTTTTTCGTTAACATGATTGTATTTTGATTTATAAGGTAATTGATCTCGTGAAGTTGTTTTTGTAGTTAAATCCAGTTTTTTATTTGTAGGCATAAATAAGATGTCTGCCAAATCTCCAATTCCTGTTCCGCTTAAGTGTAAATGACTGAAACCAGCAACGATCGAATCTGAATAATGATACCCTGAACACCAATCCCAGCTCGAAATACCATTGTCAGGACTTACC
The DNA here is from genome assembly GCF_000834715.1 of Flavobacterium sp. MEB061. Classification (NCBI taxonomy): domain Bacteria; kingdom Pseudomonadati; phylum Bacteroidota; class Flavobacteriia; order Flavobacteriales; family Flavobacteriaceae; genus Flavobacterium; species Flavobacterium sp. MEB061. Next base: position 279,826 of record NZ_JXQR01000059.1, read on the forward strand.
TGAAGCATTCCAAACGGAACAGTTGCACCCGGATATGTATGTCCGTGACCACCTGTACCGATAAAAGGATTTACGTGATTAGTAAAAAAATTATCTTGTTGGTTATTTTTGTTTACATTTATTTTGCAACTTGTAACCAAAATGACGAACAAAACAAGCAGAGTAAATTTCTTCATATAAAACAATCTTAATTTAACTTTAAATTTAAACAAATACGACTTTTACCAAAACTAATTTAGACGGATGACGTATAAACTTAGATAAACATCAAAAAAAGTCACAAAACGTCACATTATTATGATTTTAAATTCAAGCAGGTTATACCGCATTCAATTGCAGTATCACATTATATTTTGGTTAACTTATTTCATATTTAATACTTTTAGATGGGGAAGTTATTTTAATGATTATGGTTATTCGTTCAAAACAAATTTGTTGGGTTTTCCAATTCATATGGCGTTATGTTATTTGAATATTTTGGTTTTGATGCCTAATTTGGTTTATAAAAAGAAATACCTTCAGTATGTTATTTCTATTTTATGCGCTATCTTTATAATGGTAGTTTTGAAATTTAATCTTACCTATTTATTAATAACACACGAAGTTTGGCCCGAAGGCCCTGAAACGATAGATAAATTGACACTCAATTATACTATTGATATGATGATGGGAGAACTTTATGTGATGACTTTTGTTACGGCAATTAAGATTACTTTCGACTTTTTGAAAGAACAAAAAAGAGTTACAGATCTTGAAAAATCACAGTTAGAAACGGAATTGCTTTTTTTGAAATCTCAAATTTCTCCGCATTTCTTCTTTAATACGCTTAATAATATTTATTCTTTATCCGTAGAAAAATCAAACAAAACGCCGAAAATCGTTCTTAAACTATCTGAATTAATGCGCTATATGTTATATGACACAAAAAGCACCAGACAAACTTTAGAGAACGAAATCCTTTGCATTCAGAATTATCTGGATTTAGAAAGAATCAGAAACGATGATCGCCTGGAAGTAAATATGGAAATTTCGGGAGACATTCATGATAAAGAAATTAGTCCTATTATATTATTAACGTTTCTGGAAAATGCATTCAAACATGGTGTTAATAAAAACACGGGGAAAGTACTAATCGATATCAAATTCAAGGTAAAAGGAGATTTTCTGCATTTCACTATTAGTAATCCTATGCCTGAAATTACGCAACATAAGGACAATTTTAACAAGTCTAGTGGTATAGGTTTAGAGAATGTCAAAAAAAGACTCGAATTAGGTTATAATAAAAACGACTATAAGCTTTCATTTAAAAATAAAAAGGATATTTTTGTCGTAAAGCTTGTAATCAAGGTCTCTTAGCAAGCATTAGCATCTTTTTTACCAACTATACTTACTAAAATTATTTCTCTCACCAAAATAATCGAAAATGAAAATAAACTGTTTGATCATAGACGATGAGCCATTAGCGATTAATGTTATCAAAAACTATCTGGAGCCTATTGAAAATTTTGAGGTTATAAATACTTTTAGTAATCCAATAGAAGGTCTGAATTTTTTAAAAAACAACAAAGTCGATGTCATTTTTCTGGACATTAACATGCCAGTTCTTGATGGTATAAATTTTATAAAAAGTCTGGATAATCCGCCGATACTTGTAATAACAAGTGCTTACAGTCAGTTTGCAATAGAAACTTACGAATTGGACGTTTTGGATTATTTGGTAAAACCTATAGAATTTCCAAGGTTAATGAAAACGCTAAACAAAATTAGTAAAAGACTAAACAGCAACAGCAGTCTTCCTCAGGAAACTAGCCCTGAAAGTCCTTTTATATTTGTTAAGATTGATAAGAAGAGAATGAAGAAAATCTTTTTTAATGAAATCTTAGTGATCGAAAGTTTAAAAGATTATTTAAAAATAAATACCCTTACAGGAAAATATATCATCCACAGCACATTATCTGATTTTACAGATTTATTACCTGAAAGAAATTTCTTAAGAATACACAGGTCTTACACCATTGCAATTGATAAAATTGATGCCGTTGAAGGAAATAGTATTGAAATTGAAGGCCTTAGATATGTAATTGGAAGATCATATATTGATCATGTAAAACAGAGAATTTTAAATTCTTCGATCTAAATAATTACTTATTATATTATGAGAGAACCTTTGTCAAAGTTTGAAACTTTAACAAAGGCTTTTTTTATTTTGACGTGTACGTTTCTAAACCCGACAGGTTTTTAAAATCTGCCGGGCTTGTCTCCATAACTTTTATAAGATTTTTATTTTGATTGCGGATTACACTTTGCAGTCCTTCTCCCGAAGCTTCGGGACGCTCAGGATGACATACATTACAGTTAGACTTTGTAAAAAGCTTAGCGAACTTCTCAATCTATAATTGCTTTATATAAAACTTTGCGCTCTTTGCGTAAAATTCACAACGCAAAAAAAATGCGGCCAAAAGGCCGCATTTTCAACATACAGGTAACTAACCAAAATAAACCATTTAAAAAATAATTTATTGTATTGTAAAAAAATTAACTAAAAATAATATCTTTTGAACGCCTCAATAGCTGAATAATCTGCCAAACCTAAAGCATGATATTTTTCTGCTGTTAATCTGTTTCTGTCTTCAACTCTTACCCAGAATTCTCTGCTATCATCTCCCTGAAACATAACTCCGTCTTTTTGAGATTGGTGATAGAAAATGGCATGACGTTTTTTAAGAACCTGATCAGGGCTCATCGGAACCGCCATCTCGATTTGGTATGATTCCCATTCATGCCACGCTCCTCTGTATAACCAGACCCAGCATTCGTCCATAAATTTCTTGTGCTTTAATCTTTTTAAAGCTTCAAACAAACTATCTAAACAAACTTTATGGGTTCCATGAGGGTCTGCTAAATCTCCTGCTGCATATATCTGATGTGGTTTTATCCTTTCGATAATATCACACATAATTTGAATATCAGCCTCTCCAAGGTTATTTTTCTTAACTGTTCCAGTTTCATAAAATGGTAGATCTAAAAAGTTAACATTCGTATCCGGTAAACCTAAATATCTTGTAGCAGCCAAAGACTCGCTTCTTCTAATTCTTCCTTTTAATTTTCTAACTTCTAAAGAATCAATATCATTGTGCTTTTTGGTTTTCAAAAAGTTAATGATCTTTTCAGATTCAGAAGAGTTCGGATTTAATGACAACGAAATCTCAGCAAATTTTAAAGCCTCTTCGTTAGAAACTGCAATATTTCCTGAAGTTTGATATGCAATGTGCACATCGTGACCCTGCTCTACCAATCTGTCAAAAGTTCCTCCCATCGAAATAACATCATCATCTGGATGCGGACTAAAAATGATAATTCTTTTTCTTTCCGGCGTTGCACGTTCAGGTCTGTAAGTATCATCGGCATTTGGTTTTCCACCTGGCCATCCCGTAATAGTCTGCTGCATTTTATTAAACATTTTAATGTTCAAATCATACGCAGTCCCTTCTTCCGTCAACACACTAGACATACCGTTATCGTTATAATCTTTGTCTGTTAATTTCAGGAAAGGTTTTTTCGTCAATTCACTTAACCAGGCTACAGCTTTCAGTTTTAACTCTTCGTCCCAAATCACTGATTTTACCAACCAGGGAGTTTTTACTCGTGTTAATTCTGATGAAGCTTCGGTATCTAAAACAAAAGTTGTGTTGTTGTGCTGTTGTAAATACGTTGCCGGTACTTGCGAAGAAATATTTCCTTCAATTGTTTTTTTAATGATTTCAGCTTTGCTGATTCCCCATCCAAGAAGTACAATTCTTTTGGCATTTTTTACAGTACCAATTCCCATTGTAATTGCTTTTCTAGGTACATTATCTATTCCTAAAAATGATGATGCCGCGTCTGTACGAGTCAAATGATCCAATGTAATACTTCTCGTTCCTGAATTAACGTGAGATCCCGGTTCGTTAAAACCAATATGACCTGTTCTTCCAATTCCTAAAAGTTGAAAATCTAAACCTCCGTAGGCTTTAATTTTCATTTCATAATCGATACAATATTGTTGTAAATCTTCATTACTTATTTTTCCGTCCGGAATATTTACATTTTCCGGATGAATATCAACATGATTAAAAAGGTGCTCATGCATAAAATGATAGTAACTCTGAATATTATTTTTATCCATTGGATAATATTCGTCCAGATTAAAGGTTACTACATTTGCAAAACTCAAACCTTCTTCTTTATGCAAGCGAACCAATTCTTCGTAAACTTTTACTGGCGAAGATCCTGTTGCTAATCCTAAAACACAAGGCTCGTTTAATTCTTCTTTTCTTTGAATTATGTTTGCTATTTCCTGAGCAACTAATATTGAAGCCTCTTTTGATGATTCGAAAATCACGTTATGAATCTTCTCAAAACGAGTTTCTTCGAATTTTCCAGCTTCTTTAAAATTTATGCCTTCTTTAATCATTTGCCTGTTTCATTTAATTTATAATATAAAATTAAGAATTACTCTGCCGATAAAATTAAAAATTCGACTAATGACCCGTTAGCTTCGGTAAAAGACATAATTAGAAACTTTAAAAATTTTTTCTTCTAATTGAGATGTCTTATTTTACTTTTCAACTACATTTATTTCGCTAATAGAAACTGTCTGTCCTTTTCCTTCAGCAGATTTTGCTACAAAACGAAGGTATCTTGCTTTCGTTTCGGCAAATGTTTTTACTTGTTCTATTGGATTATTTTTGATGTTCGAAAACTCACCATCAGATTGTAATGTCCATTTTACATTATCCAAACTTGTATAGAATTCATATTTTGAAATCAAATTAAGATTATTTCCAACTTGCTGCGGAACATAAGTAAAACCAGCAATTTTAAGAATTGTTCCCATATCAATTGATACTTCTTGCGGAAGTTTATTCGTTTCATTTCCAAATCCCCAATCTGTATTTGGATTTCCATCTATTATTTTGATAGATGAATTTAAATCTCCACTCGAAACAGCTACGATTTTCCATTTTTCTTTAGAAATTCCATACTTTGCCGTTTTAACAGCACTATATATTTTTTCTTCTTTATTGAATGCAACCGCTTTTATCTGAACGGCTTTGTTGTATTTAAATATATCTTTATATAATGTGCTTTTTGTTGTTGGATTACTTCCGTCAACGGTATAATAAATACTATTTCCTTCTTCAGATTTTATAGTAACATTTCCGTTTTTATCACGTTGAATTTCCGGCATTCGAACAAAAGTAGGTGCATTAAAAGCCTGAATATTTGAAATTACAATATTAGCTTTCGAATCTGTAATATTCACTTTTAATGCCGAAGCAATAACCCGGTCAATTCTTAAAATTCTTTTGTAACCAATGGTTGTTTCATTTGCAACAGTTTTCCAGTTTCCATCAACTTTGACTTCAATATTAAAAGCCTTAACGCGCTGTCCTAATTTTATATATTCCTGAAGCAAAACACGATCAATAGCTGTAGGTTTGTCAAATTCAAACACAATTGATGCAGTTTTTACATTGTCATCTGTTGCCCAATATGTATTTTTATTTCCATCAGTAACATTCTTGGCAGTAAATTCTTTACTCTTTCCTCTAACATTATCGGCACTTATTTTACTTCCTGCCAATAATTCAGTTTTAAAATCTTCTTTTATTGTTGCCACCAATTCTTTTAATCTTGCTTCATCATTTTCATGAACCAAACCTCTTCTGTCCACAGGAAGATTCAATAATAAAGTAGCATTTCGACCAATAGATTCATAATAAATATCAACCATTTCATCCAAAGGACGCACTTTGTCATCTTCAACACTATGGTAAAACCATCCCGGTCTTATGGATACGTCGGCCTCACCTGGAACCCATTTTTCACCATTTTCATGTCCTGACATAAATTCGGTATAATGTACTTTACCAGCCAATTCATCTTTCTGGCGTAAAAGCGACCAATTTGTTTTTCCAGCCCGGCCTTCCTCATTTCCAATCCATCTTGCTTCTGCAGGTCCAACTCCCCAAACTAATGTTTTTGGAGCTAACTCATAAATCATTTTATAAGTTTCATCCCAATTATAATATTCAAGCGTATTTATTTTTCTTGTTTCGTTTGCTCCACCATAATATCCATCACCACCGTTAGCACCATCAAACCACATTTCAAAAACATCACCATAATTAGTTAATAATTCTTTTAACTGATTTCTGAAGTAAGTAATATATTCTGGTTTTCCGTATTCCGGATGATTTCTATCCCAAGGCGAAAGATATAAGCCTAGTTTTAAATCATATTCTTTGCAAGCGGCAGCTAATTCTTTAACAAGATCACCTTTCCCATTTTTCCATGGAGAATTTTTGACAGAACGTTCCGTATAAGCAGAAGGCCACAGACAAAAACCATCGTGATGTTTGGCTACCAATATAATCCCTTTCATTCCGGCTGCCTTTACCACGCGCGCCCATTGACGAACATCTAAATTCGTTGGATTAAAAAGTTGCGGAGACTCGTCACCATAACCCCACTCTTTATTTGTAAAAGTATTTAAGGAGAAATGCACAAAAGCATAAAACTCCATTTCCTGCCAATCTATCTGTTTTTGCGTAGGAAGTGGCCCAAAAGGTTCCGGAGATTTTACCAATTCCTGACTATTGACAGATGGTGATAGTAAACAAAAAAAACTCAGTAAAAGAAAAAGGTTTTTCATTACGATTGCAATTAAAATTTTGGTGGTTAGCTAATTAAAAATATAAATTTAATGTAAATGAGTATTTGATTGTATAGTATTTCGACCAATGACGTTTTTTAAAGAGTATTGGGATGTTTTTTTCTTCGTAAAACATAAATATTAAAGTGTAATTAAAATTTGTATTTTAGATGTAGAATAAATCTACCAGAAACTAATAATTTAATTATAAATATGCGTTCTATCATCCTTCTAGCATTCGTTGCTTTATTTATTTCCTGTAAAAATGAAAATAAATCACAAACACTTTCAGATTATTTTACCTATGGTCAAAATACCGCTGTGGAATCAGCCGGAATAAAAATGATTCCAATTAAAACACCTGTTGGGGAATTTAAAGTCTGGACAAAACGTTTTGGAAAGAATCCAAAAATAAAAATCTTATTATTACATGGTGGTCCGGCCATGACACATGAATATATGGAGTGTTTCGAAACCTATTTTCAACGTGAAGGTTTTGAGTTTTATGAATACGATCAATTAGGATCATATTACAGCGACCAGCCAAAAGACAGTAGTTTATGGACAACAGAGCGTTTCGTAGATGAAGTAGAACAAGTTCGAAAAGCAATTGGTGCTGATAAGGACAATTTTTATGTTTTAGGAAATTCTTGGGGAGGGATTCTAGCTATGGAATATGCTTTAAAATACCAAAAAAATATAAAAGGTCTATTAGTCGCAAATATGGTAGCCAGCGCGCCAGAATATGGAAAATATGCAGATGAAGTATTAGCCAAACAAATGAAACCGGAAATTCTTGCAGAAATAAGAGCATTAGAAGCTAAAAAAGATTTCAATAATCCACGCTATATGGAATTACTTATTCCTAATTTCTACAAGGAACATTTATGTCGTTTAAAAGAATGGCCTGACGGCTTAAACAGAGCAAGTAAACATGTAAATGGAGAAATTTACACTTTAATGCAAGGACCCAGCGAATTTGGAATTAGTGGCCGTTTAGCAAAATGGGATATTAAGAATCGCCTTCATGAAATCACAGTCCCAACATTAATGATTGGTGCAAAATATGACACAATGGATCCAAAAGCAATGGAAGAGCAAAGTAAATTAGTCAAAAAGGGACGTTACCTTTACTGTCCTAATGGAAGTCATTTAGCAATGTGGGACGATCAAAAAGTTTTTATGAATGGGGTTATCCAATTCGTAAATGATGTAGATAATGATAAATTTTAATTTAAAAAGTTTTATATAAAAAAAAAGTTAACATTGTAATCAAAACTCCTTACTTAGGAGTTTTTTTTTATAATTATTAGTCGCTACATTTATATAAAAGAACAAATCAAATGGTTTGAGCAATCAAGACAGAGTCTATGTTATTATTTGAATTCCGGATATCTAAAAAGCATATAGCCTATCAGAATTTGTATAATATCTTTAAAAGATAACCAATAAAATCATTGATCTTTCCAGAAGACGATCAAATGGCATGAAAAAGTAAACCAATCGGGATTTAAATCATTCAATGCAATATTAGAACGATAATAAACCTATCAAATCATATAAACAGAAACACCAATGCTTCCGACAGACTCTTTTAATGCAAAATAAAAGTTTTAGATCACAATTCAGAGGTGTCAGAAATGTAGATTTTTTTTTTTAGACTATACTAAACATTTATGTATAAATTTTGTTGTTGCACAGATTTGAATTAATCCGTTTTAGCTCTAAATTCCAAAATAAGAAGATTTTATATTTCAAACTATTTATAAACAAAAAATCCCCATCAAATGAATGATGAGGATTCTTAAAAGAAAGGCGACGACATACTCTCCC